>NZ_JARPLC010000025.1:39021-48393 GCF_032350395.1 Limnospira sp. PMC 289.06 | reverse complement strand
TTTTCCCTTTTCGGGAGACTCTCCCAACTTCCGACTTCTGAAAACCGCCGCATTTCCAACTTAACCAGGAAACTGTTATGTGGGTAGGTGATATGAGAGTAACTCTCCCAACTGGTGACTTTCCGTTTTCGGGAGACTCTCCCAACTTCCGACTTCTGAAAACCGCCACATTTTTAAGTCAACCGGAAAACTGTTATGTGGGTAGGTTATATGAGAGTAACTCTCCCAACTGGTGACTTTCCGTTTGAGGGAGAGTCTCCGAGTTGTGACAGTTGAAAAGATGAAGTGATAGAGGTTTAGGGTGATGCTTTAAGCTGGACAAAAATAGTTTTAGCTGTTTCGGTGTCTAAAGCGACCCGTGAACGTCCTATTTTGATAACATAGGAGGGAAAACGTTGCTCTAATAATAGAGGAACTCCCGGCATAACTCCCATAGCAAAGAGTTTATGTAGGATAGTGTCCTGCTGGGTTTTAATATCCACAACGATCGCATCTACCCTCAGATCCAAACTCACGAGAGAAATCATTAAAAATTTACCCCAACCAGGTCAAGTAAAAAATTCGCCCCGTATCCCATTGTAAAAGCAAAAGGGATAATCAATGCTACCATAATCAAAGTAATTTTCAAACCTTGCTCTTTAACCATTACCTGAAACTGGGCTACACAGGGAAGAAATAGAGTCAAAACTATGGCGGTAACGACTAATTGATTACCTGTTAATATACCGGTTTGAGTTAAATCAAAAAGTCCCGCCGCGCCATAATCACGACGAAAGAAACCATAGAGGAAAATAGGTGCGACTTCTCTAGGGAGTCCCAAGGCTAAAGTGATGGGCTCTAATAACCCAACCAACCAGCTAAAGACTCCGGTTAAATGACCAATCCAAATAAACACGGAAACCCAAATAAATAGGGGTACTATTTCCCAAAAATATCCCTTCATACGCAGATAAGTTTTGAGGAGAATATTCTGTAACTTGGGTATTCTCAAAGGGGGAACTTCCATATAAAATTCGGATCTATTTCCGGGAATAATCCGAGAAGTAAATGCGCCGACTATTAGAAAAACGGAGAGGATAAATCCTCCCCAAATTAATAGGGCTGTTGGTTTCATAGAAAGTAGCCCTAAAATCACGCCCCACTGGGCGGCACAGGGAACGGCTAGGGCGAGGAGAAAGATGGTAATCATCCTTTCCCGACGAGTTTCTAGGGTGCGAGTGACCACAGTTGCCATAGTATCACATCCTAAGCCTAATACCATGGGAATTACCGCCCTTCCTGATAAGCCGATAATCTTAAATAACTGATCCAGCATTAGGGATAGACGGGGTAAATATCCACTATCTTCTAATAGGGAAAACATGAGAAAATAAGTCCCGACTACGGGTAATACAATAGCGATCGCATAACGAACTCCCAGGGTAATAATACCATAGTCATTAGCCAATAAATCCTGGAATATCTCTAGGGGAATGACGGCGGCTACAAAAGCATCTACTTTGGGATTAATATAGGTTTCAAAACCGCCCTCAATTAGGTCTACGAGAATACCAGCGCCAAATTCCCCGACAAATTTATAAACCCCGAAATATAGGATGATTAAAAGTAGGGGAAACCCGGTAATCGGATTAACTGTAATCTGGTGCAATTTTTCGGCTAGGTCTGAGGTTTCGGAGGCTGATTCGGTTAAGACTTCTTTCTCAATATTCCCGGCTTTTTCTTGTCTGGTAATGGCGATCGCACGACTAATAGGAACATCAAGACTGACCTGGGCTGACCTAATAGCGAGATCATATTCTTCCCGATAGGGGCTGGTTTTTATGGTCTCCCAAACTTGAGGATCTCTCTGCAAAATTAGCAGGGCTAAACTTCTATGGGAGAGGGTATATGAGGGGAAACTATTATCTTTCAATAACAGAGATTGGATCTGGGCGATCGCTATTTCTATCGGTTGATAATAAACTACTGGACTCAACATAATCTACTACCTTGGTTTTTAATTCTTGAACTCCAATATTATGCGCCGCCGCCATTAATACTACGGGAATACCTAGCCTTTCCTGTAAGTCTTTGGCATTGATTTTAATACCAAGATGGTCGGCTTCGTCAATGAGATTAACTGCTAATAAAACTGGTAATCCTGCTTCTAGTAATTGTAGGGTTAAGTTTAGCATTCTCCCTAAATGTTGGGCATTTACTACATGAATGACTAAATCTATCCCCCTAGTCATTAATAGGTCTCGCCCGACTTTTTCTTCTTCGGTAATCGGTAAGAGAGAATACATCCCTGGTGTGTCTATAATGGCGATCGCTTTGTCTCCAATTATCATGTCTCCTGTGGTAATATCTACGGTGGTTCCCGGATAGTTGGAAACTGTGACATAATGGCTGGTTAGGGCATTAAATAATACGCTTTTTCCGACATTGGGAGAACCTACTAGGGCGACTGTAGGCTTATTGAACAACGCCGGGGTATGGCGATCGCTTTTCGGCTTAAACCACTTCCACCACGGTCTCGGTGAGCTAGAAGTTTTACTTGAACAGTTTTTAGAGCAGTAATTACAACTCATGTAGATTATTAGTAATAATTCACTTTTATTTAATCCCTAAATTATAGAATATCACTACAATATCGTCAATAACAACAATTCCCTGTTTAGGGCCCCAAAAGATAATTCATGGTTATCTAAATCTTGGTTTTTGATACAAACATTAAATAAATCGGAAAATTTTTGTCTGATAATGGTTCTCATTCTCGCCAAAAATCACACGAGAGAATCAGTGCTTGACAGGGATAGATGTTAATGATAGAGTGGAATCTATAGGTTATGCTCCTATTGGTGTGGGTTATATCAGCTACGAGAGAGATTATAAGAACCCAAAGCCAGTAAAGCCGTACTGACACTGACCAATTTCGGGCATAGAGACTCTGGAAGATTTCGCCGCGATGCACGAGTATTTTTTGGGCCAAAATTAGGGGGGTTGACAAAATTCCACATTTATGCTACTCCCCGTCAGGATTGAAGTTGTTAGTAAGTAGATGTTTTGTAATTAATTCCGCCGCCAATGCGTTTCCAGCGATATTCCAATGGCTGTCATTAGGTCGGTAGAGTCGGGTGGTTTGGGAAACCTGCCTAAAATCATCTAATAAGTCGATATATTGGATATTGTATTGAGAAAGGCGATCGCGTAGGAGACGATTAGGGTAATCAAAATCCAAGCCTTGGGGGTCATCAGGCTTGAGGATATCAATAACTTGGGATTGTAATTGTTTATTGACTTGTACCTCGGTAGGGATAATCACAATGGTTAGGTCAATATTTCGAGAATCACAAATCTCCTTAATGCGGCGAATATCAGCCATAGCGTCTTCAAAAAACCCTAAGAAAATGCCATCGTTTGTCCTGATATTAAACATACGACTTAGGTTAGAAACCTGGTCAAGATAGGACTCATCAGTTAAGGTGGGGTGGTCGTCTTGATATTCGAGGTTATTGGGGTTATAGACAGTCCCTTCAAACTGGGTCTGGAGTTTAATCAAAGATTGTAAAAAGGCGACGGTATAGAAGGTTTGCTTTTTTCTGTCTAGGGAAGTTAGGTAATTATCGATAAAATCATTCCCAATATAAAAGGATAGGAGGACTTTATCAGGATTAAGGACTAAACCTTCATTAATCAATAAGGCTAAATAGGCGGCTGGTCCTAAGCCAGGAATTCCCATATTGATCACTTCGATATTTTGACCTTGGCTGTTGAGCTGTTTCTCAATCAAGGTTAAATAATTATAGTGATAGGGAACTATTCCAAAGGCGAAGGAATCACCAATTCCCAACATTCGATAAATCCCTTCTGGTTTTTCTTGGGTAAATTCCACATCTTTAAAGCCATGGGAGTTTAGTTGAAAGTCAAAATCTTGGGCGTGGGGTCTTCCTCGCCAACGATTATATGAACGGTTATAAAAAACAAATGTGGGATTGATTCTGTGGTAAATTCTGAAGGTAGCCTCGGTTAGCAAAAAGGTAATTCCGGCGATGATTAAGGCTTGGCTCAAAAATTTATAAGCTGGGTTATTAACAATGGCTTTTATGGGTAATTTCCGGGAAATTTTTAACTTGTTTTGGTTCATTTGTCCGGGGTGGTGAATACGGAGTCGGTAATTTTAACTAAATGTTCAAACAAGATATCTTTAGCTAGTTGGTTTCCGTGGGAGTTCCAATGGGGTTCTTGGAAGAGATAGAGATGGCGGTTTTGTTGTTCTACTCTAAATCTAGGAGTGAGGTCAATATAGGGAATGTTGTTTGACTCCAAATATTCGATGAGGATATTTTGCTGACAGGTAATGTCATAATCATCTAAATTTAGGTAAAAGGTGGACTGGAGTTGATGTAACAAGTCATCGTTAACCTGGTACTCATCGGGGTAGATAGCCACGATAAACTTAATGTTCCGGGCTTTTAAAATGGCATTCATTTCTGAGATGCTATCCAAGATATAGTTAATGTTAGCATCACGATCGCCATTTTGTAGCTTCTCGATATTGCAGAAACTCATCCGACCACGTTCTACATCCAGAAATTTCTCAAGGGACAGAATACCTGGGGATTTTTCGGGTTCATCTAATGCGATCGCCTCAGTAGTCGCGACTAACTGATTCTGGGGGAGTTGATAGGACTGTTGAAACTTCCTGGCTTCTCGAAAGATTTTATATTTTTGTTGAATAAACAGTAAAAGTCGTGATTTGGGAATAATCGGATAACCAAATATGATTAGCTCTTGACGGGGGTCAATATCAATGTAAAGGTCATTGACAATAATTCGTTTTCGATAGGGGTCAGCATCAACAAAATCATTCCCGACAAAAAAACCTAAGACGACTAAATGGGGATTATACTGCAATCCATATTTTTTCAATAATGCTAGTTGTTCGGCGGTATGGGTTCCTGGATATCCTGCATTAATGACATCGACTTGATGCTGTCCGTAATGTTCCCGAAATTGGTTTTCTAATAAGGCGGTATAGTTGCCTTGTTGACCGCCAGCCCAATTAAAAGAGTCGCTGATAATGAGCATCCTAAAAATATCGGGATCTGGTTGGAGGGGATAATCTCGGTCATTGAAGCCAAATTGATTATTACCATTAGCATGACCTCGAATTTTAAACCCCATATCAGGATCGTATTGATAGAGTCCGCGAAATAAGTAGGGTTCCCAGACAATCATGATTACTTCTACTAAGAAGAAGGGTAGAATTGTCCAGCAACAGAGTAGGAGTAAAATTTGCCGCCAGGGGGGTAATTTTACAGATGGTAATAATTTTTTCATGAAGTATTATCGATTTACTTCCTCGGATGATTGATTAGGATAGCAGTGCCGACGGATATTGTCCATACCTATCTCTCATTGATAACAGGGAATAGGGAGGGGCGTGGTTTAGGGGTATAAATACTTGATAATAGTGTAATCAAAAGGCAGAAGGGACAATGGGCGGATGGTGTGGAGTTGATAAATAGGCAATCAGGGTAAGCCAGGGGAAATCAGAGAAGTTGCCGTTAAAATAGCCCAAAGGTTATAGAATATAAAAATATTTCGTTGTCAGCCGACTAACTTATGACCTTTTCTGCTGTAGTTCGGGCCTTGGGGCGATCGCCTCTAATGGCTGAACTGATCACCAAACTGAACCAACAGCAAGCCCTTCACCTTAACGGTCTTCCCCGTGTCCCCAAGGGACTGGTGGCTTCAGCTTTAGCCCAGGAAGCGGGGTTAAATCTATTGGTGGTGACAGCTACCTTGGAAGAGGCTGGTAGGTGGTCAGCCCAGCTAGAAGTGATGGGGTGGCAGACAGTACACTTTTACCCCACCTCGGAAGCATCCCCCTATGAACCCAGCTATAGCGAAGAGATGGTCTGGGGACAGATGCAGGTATTAGCGGACTTAGTGACAAGAAACGGAGGGAAAGCCGACCGGGTGGCGGTGGTAGCCACAGAGAGGTCTTTACAACCCTATCTACCCCCGGTGAGTGACTTCCAGAGTTATTGTCTCCCCCTGAAGTTGGGGATGACCTGCGCCGGAAAAACTATAGACCAAAAACTAGCCCAGTTGGGATATCAACGGGTGACAGTGGTGGAAACAGAGGGGCAGTGGAGTCGCCGGGGGGATATTGTAGATGTGTTTCCGGTGGCTTCAGAACTTCCGGTGCGTCTGGAATGGTTTGGGGATGAATTAGAAAGGATGCGGGAACTTGACCCGGTGACACAGCGATCGCTTGATCGGGTTGATCAGCTAATTCTCACGCCGACCCATTTTAGTCCGATTATCGAAGGGAATTTGTCCCTATCTACGGAGACCCTGGAAACTCTCAAATCTGAGGATATATCCGACAGCAAAACCGGACTATCTCACCTATTAGGATTAGCCTATCAAAAACCGGCTTCTTTAATTGATTACCTACCGGAATTAACTTTAGCGGTAATTGATGAACCTGACCAATGTGCAGGTCATGGCGATCGCTGGTTTGAACATATTGATGAACAGTGGCAAAATGAACAAGGTAAGCTAGTAACAGCAGAAGGGATATCCCTAGAAATTCCGGCAATTCATCAATGCTTCCAGGAGTCCCTAGCGGCGGTTGAACATCGTTTTGATAGGCTGTATCTGAGTGAACTGAGTGATTATAAATCGTCTCTGATTTCCCCTTCCACAGCATCGATAAACTTAGCGAGTCGTCCCGTCCCAGTGACTCCCCACCAATTCGGAAAAATTGCCGAAATGATTCGCGAACAACGCGATCGCCAATTTAACGTATTTCTAATTTCCGCCCAACCTAGCCGGTCAGTGGCTTTGTTATCGGAACATGATTGCCCATCTAAATTTATACCCAACCCCCGCGACTATCCAGCCATAGACTCATTAATCCGTAATACCCCCATTGCTTTAAAATATACGGGACTAGCCGAATTAGAAGGGTTTATTCTCCCCACCTTCCGTTTAGTAATTGTCACGGACAGAGAGTTTTATGGTCAACACGCTTTAGCTACTTCTGGTTATATCCGCAAACGCCGCCGCGCCGCCTCGAAACAGGTAGACCCGAATCGACTGCAACCGGGAGATTATGTGGTTCACCGCCAACATGGAATCGGTAAATTTGTGAAGTTGGAAAGCCTGACCATTAGTCAAGAAATCCGGGATTATTTAGTGTTACAATATGCGGATGGAACCCTAAGAGTGGCGGCGGATCAGGTGGGGACTTTATCCCGTCTAAGGCGGTCAGAGTCGAAGGTTCCCCAACTCAATAAGTTGACGGGTAAAGCCTGGGAAAAAAATCGGGAAAAAGTCCGTAAGTCTGTTAAAAAATTGGCGGTTGATTTGCTGAAACTTTACGCCGAACGTTCCCAAAAAACGGGGTTTAGCTATCCCCATGATACACCTTGGCAGCAGGAAATGGAAGATTCTTTCCCCTATAAACCGACTCCCGACCAACTGAAATGTAGCCAAGATGTGAAACGGGATATGGAAAGCGATCGCCCTATGGATCGCCTGGTTTGTGGAGATGTCGGTTTTGGTAAAACGGAAGTGGCAATTAGGGCGATTTTTAAAGCAGTGACGGGGGGTAAACAGGTGGCATTTCTCGCACCGACAACGATTCTCACCCAACAACATTATCATACCCTAAAGGAACGTTTTGCGCCTTATCCTATTGAAATTGGATTACTTAATCGCTTCCGTAGCGCTAGTGAAAAAAAGTTAATTCAACAGAAGTTGATAACCGGAGAAATTGATATTATTGTGGGTACGCATTCGGTGTTATCGAAACATATTAAATTTCGGGATTTGGGTCTGTTGGTAGTGGATGAAGAACAGCGTTTTGGGGTGAATCAAAAGGAGAAAATTAAAGCCCTAAAAACTCATGTGGATGTTTTGACTCTGACGGCTACTCCGATTCCGAGGACGCTGTATATGGCGTTGTCAGGTATTCGAGAAATGAGTTTAATTACGACTCCACCTCCCTCTCGTCGCCCAATTAAAACCCATTTAGGACCCTTAAACCAGGAAACTATTAGGGCGGCGATTTGTCAGGAATTAGACCGGGGAGGACAGGTGTTTTATGTGGTTCCCCGCATTGAGGGTATTGAGGAGAAGTCGGCGGCGATTCGAGAAATGGTCCCCAGTGCTAGATTGGCGATCGCTCATGGTCAAATGGAAGCTGGGGAGTTGGAGTCGATCATGCTCACTTTTAGCGCCGGAGAGGCTGATATTCTCGTCTGTACGACGATTATTGAGTCGGGCTTAGATATCCCCCGTGTTAATACTATTCTGGTCGAGGATGCCCATAAATTCGGGCTAGGACAATTGTATCAGTTGCGCGGTCGTGTGGGGAGGGCGGGAGCTCAAGCCCACGCTTGGCTATTTTATCCGATTAAAGGTGACGGACAGGCGGCTTTAACAGAAGATGCGGTTAAGCGACTGAGGGCGATTAAGGAGTTCACCCAGTTGGGGTCTGGCTATCAATTGGCGATGCGAGATTTGGAAATTCGCGGCGCTGGGGATATTTTGGGGGCGCAACAGTCGGGTCAAATGAATGCGATCGGTTTTGATTTATATACCGAAATGCTACAGGAAGCTATCCAAGAGGTGCGCGGACAGGAAATTCCCCAGGTTGATGATACTCAGGTGGATCTGATTTTGACGGCATTCATCCCGTCGGATTATATCACAGATTTAGACCAGAAAATGAGTGCTTATCGGGCGGTGGCATCTTGTCAGGATTCGGAAGAATTAAGTAGAATTGAGGAAGATTGGAGCGATCGCTATGGTACAATTCCCGCACCAGCCCAACAGTTACTCCGGGTAATGGAGTTAAAACAAATTGCTAAAAAGTTGGGTTTTGCTCGCATTAAACCCGATGATTCTAAGCAGAATATTATTTTAGAAACACCGATGGAAGAACCCGCATGGAATTTATTAAAGCAGAATTTACCTGAACATTTACAACCTCGCTTTATCTACGGTCGCAAACAGGTAAAAATTCGTGGTTTGGGGGCCTTACATCCTAGTAAGCAGCTTGATTGTCTGATTCAATGGTTGCAAATTATGCAGGAGGGGCTTCAATCATAATTAATAATTAGGTAGGGGCGGGTTCGGCTGTGAATTATGAATGTCTGACGACCATCTTAATAAACCCGCCCCACCGACTATAATTGATAACCGACTATAATTGATAACCGACTATAATTGATAACCGACTATAATTGATAATTAGGTAGGGGCGGGTTCGGCTGTGAATTATGAATGTCTGACGACCATCTTAATAAACCCGCCCCACCGACTATAATTGATAACCGACTATAATTGATAACCGACTATAATTGATAACCG
>NZ_JARPLC010000025.1:0-39012 GCF_032350395.1 Limnospira sp. PMC 289.06 | reverse complement strand
ATAACCGACTATAATTGATAACCGACTATAATTGATAACCGACTATAATTGATAACCGACTATAATTGATAGTTGATAATTGATAATTGATAATTGATAATTGATGACTATTGACCAATTGGAAGATAGACGGCGTTTTGATGAAGCGATCGCATGAGTGAATCTAATTGCAGTATAAGAGTTGAGAACCTGACGTTTAGTTATTCTGGGGAAAAACCAATTTGGCGAGAAATTTCCTTTAGTGTGAACCCAGGAGAACGTCTAGGGCTTTTGGGACCAACGGGGACGGGTAAAAGTACACTCATGGAAACCCTAATTGGCTTAAAAACCCCCGACAGTGGCAAGATTTGGATTCAGGGAACCCTGGTAGAACCGTCAACCCTGCGACAGATACGCCGCCAGATAGGTTTTGGTTTCCAAGACCCTAACGACCAGCTATTTATGCCGACCATTTTTGAGGATGTCATCTTCGGCCCGTGTAATTATGGGGTTAGTAATGACCAAGCCTCAGAAATCGCCCATCAATTACTAGCCCAATTTGGTTTAGCTAAATTGGCTCATCGGTCTGTCCATGAACTATCAGGGGGTCAGAAACGTTTAGCCACCTTAGCGGCCATTCTAGCCCTAAATCCTAGCATTTTGATTTTAGATGAGCCGACCAATGGACTGGACCCTTGGTGGCGGCGTAATTTAGCGGAAATTTTAGTTAATTTACCTATCGAAGTCCTATTGATTGCTTCCCACGATCTACAATGGGTAAGCCGAGTAACAGAGCGATCGCTAATTTTGGGATTGGGCAAAATTAAAGTAGATCGACCCACTCAAGAACTATTACAGGATAGAGACACCCTGGAAAAATGCGGTTTACCGGATAATTGGGCTTAATGCCTAGCCCGGCGCAAAGCTGATCTAAAAGTGATTCAATTGTAGGAATACATCCGCAATACCAGGCGGAATTTCTTCTGGAAACTAGCTGACCGTCTCTGTGATAGGGTAGGGGTGATATTCGTGCCAAAACTCAACTTCAAGGCGTGGACTTGCAGCCGTGGGGCACACGGTGAAGATGCTTGGCGAGGGGTTAAGTGCCGACTCCCCGATGACCCAAGAATCCCCGTCCTTTTAGGGCTGGGAGTGTCAATAGCGATAATTGTGTATTAAGTCGAAGGAGATTTAACATGGTAGAACCTACCAAAAGTGCCAACCCTACCACCACTTCCCTACCAGGAGGAAGTATGACACCCACCACAGACGAGGGACCCAGTAAAGAACAATTTGAAGAAATCAAAGAGAAAGTCGTTGTCTTTTTGTCGGAATTACCGGGTTATGTTTCCAAGTTTTTCGGGGAGTATCAAAAACCTATTGTTACTATCCTGTTAATTGTGGTGGCATTGGTGACAATTAAGGTGTTATTTGCGGTAGTTGATGCCCTCAATGATATTCCCTTTGTGGCTCCCACTTTTGAGTTAATTGGCATGGGATATGCGGCTTGGTTTGTTTACCGTTACCTGCTGAAAGCATCCACCCGCCAGGAATTAGTACAGGAAGTTAACTCCTTCCGCCAACAGATTTTTGGCAATAAATCCTAACTAGAAAACCGCAGATTTGCATTGGGCGCAATAGCGCCCTATTTTTTAACTCAAGGTTTGATGGCAATAATAGTTCGATGACGGGGGTCAGTTTCCACAGTGGTTTGATAGTCAAAGCCGGATTCTGATAAGGTGGTTTCTACGTCAAAGGTATAGTAATCATCCGTCCAGGGTTCTGTACTTTTCATTAAAGTAAATAGCACCGGCGGCAGATTTTGAATGACGGCAGATTTGGGGTTATTATCAACTATGGCTAAAACACCATGCGATCGCAAAATTCGTAAGGCTTCTTTAAATATGTTCCGCGTCGCTGTTCGTGGTAATTCATGAATCAAAAATTGTAAAGTTACCACATCAAAAGAATCATCAGCAAAACCCGTATTCTCAGCGTTAGCGTGTTTCCACTCACTAATTTTTCCTTCAGTATCCCGCATTTTCGCCACCGATAACATATAGGGAGATAAATCTAACCCTACTGTTCGGATTGAGGTTTCTTGTCTGTGTTGATAATAGTTATGTAAGGCTTGGGTAGAGATTCCCACCGAACAACCTATATCTAAAATATCACGAACTGGGTTAGGGCTATAATTTTCTAAAACCTGATGAAAACTGTGGCGCAACCTTTCCTGGGCTGTTAGCCATGATAAATCCTCTTTTGGCCATACTCGCAAAGCCATGGAATAGGTAGCAGACTCCGCCTCAAAAGCAGCTTTCCAGCAAAGATTTCCGTCATCATAAGCATGAAAGGGAACTTGATAATAGTCGGGGTAAACTACTGTGGTATCAGTGATTTCTGGGAGTAAGGCTTTCACGTCAGACCCTTCGAGTTGCTGATAAGTTTCTCGCCAGGGAATACCTTTCTTTTCGGCGGTTTTAATTAACACCCGTCTAGCCTGATATTTCATGACGCTGAAAATCGGCTTAGTTTGGATAAGAAGATTGACAAATTGGGAGAGGAAATCACCACCAGCCCAGTCGGGTTTGATTTTATCACTTGTATTCATCAGACGGACATTATAATCATCAACAGTTGATTATCTCATAGTCTCAGCCTCTGTGTTACAGTTAAGCCATAAGTATATCCCAGGGGAAAAAATCATGAGTCTTTGTTTTAATCCCGTCTGTCGCCACGAAAACCCCAAGGATATTGTATCCTGTGAACGCTGCGGTCAGTCATTAAAGTTAGGCGATCGCTATCGAGCATTGAGAGAAATTGGGTCTGGGGGGTTTGGAACTACCTATTTAGGGATAATAGATGAAAGCGAAACTAATCACCCCCCCTGTGCGATTAAACAATTTTCCCCCCTTCTGACTAATGATGCTCAGGTCTCCTCTCGCCTCTTCCGTCGAGAAGCTCAAAGTTTGCAGGTAGTTAATCATCCCCAAATCCCCAAATTTTTGGCATATTTTGCCATAGATGAACAACAGTATATTATCCAGGAATTTATCCCCGGAGAAACCTTAGCACAAGAACTCGCAGAAACGGGGATATTTGGGGAAAGCCAAATCCGAGATATCCTCAATCAAATTTTACCAATTTTACAATATCTACACGCCAGAAACCTAATTCATCGGGATGTTAAACCCGCTAATATTATCCGTAGACAAAGCGATAAACGTCTCTTTTTAGTAGACTTTGGGGCGAGTAAACTCCACACGGGAACTAACCTGGCTAAAACGGGAACTAGCATCGGAACTGCTGAATTTGTAGCCCCGGAACAATTGCGAGGAAAAGCCGTTTTTGCTAGTGACCTGTATAGTTTAGGTGTTACCTGTATTCATTTATTAACGAATACATCACCGTTTAATTTAGTTGATGGTGATAATAATTGGGTATGGCGAGACTGGCTTGGCAAAAATCCTGTTAGTCCTCAATTAGCGGAAGTTTTATATGGTCTAATTTCGCCACGTCTAAGTAACCGTTATACATCAGCTTCAGCCGCCTTAACAGACCTAAATCAGCCCCGGAAAGCGAAAAATATATATCGCAATTATTTGTGGTTTGGGAGTGCGATCGCCGCTTCTATTGCCTTTTTCTCTGTGTTGAAAACCACCCAACAATCAGCAAAGATTGAAGAAACCCCCACCTCACGAGATACCCCTACCTCACGAGATGAGCCGATTATTCGCCCCAGCAATTTAGAGGTAATTAAATCCCTATCTACTTATATGAATATTCAAAATGAAGCCTATTTAGACACTGGTAAATTTCCTCAAGAACTATCACAATTAATTGCTCTACCCACCCATTATTTTGATGTGCAAGTTATTAATAATCATGGAGTCCAAATAGCCGCCATTCCTCGCCAAAGTGATAGTTATGGTTATGTGGCGGTTTTATGGGGGGGTAAAATGTCAGATGCCGATACCAAACGCCAACAAAATTGGCAACCCAAAGACCCCACAGACTGGGGAACTTTTAGCCTGCCTAGTTTTCGGAAAACCCCCTCTGATTATATCACCAGAGTTAACTATTGTGAAAGCATCCAAACTACCACAGAGCCCCCATTATTATCAACGGTAGGGGAATCACTACCTCTTTCCACAGATGAATTACCCTGTCCCCCAGGTTATGCTTTTTCCCTGGGAATAATTGATGCGATGGGTCGATTATCCGCCGAAAGTTCACCAACCCATCTTCCGTAGAAATTAGCGCCAAAATTATGATCAAATCTCTTGGCGCTATAACCTGGTAAATATAGCCGTGATTTCAACTATTGACTAATCAGGTAGTAAAACAATCCGATAGCGGGCTTGATTAGCGGCTACCTTATCCATGGCTTCATTGATTTGACTTAATGGCATAGTTTCAATCATCGGTTTAATCTGATTCACCGCCGCAAACTCCAGCATTTCCGCCATAAACCGCCGACCGCCGACAACGCTACCCACCACAGCTTTTTGACCAAAAATCAAAGGAATTAGGGGTATATTTAAAGTCGAAACTGGGATACCCACAAAACACAAAACCCCGTTATTAGCTAACAAGCTAAAAGCCGCATCCCAATCAGTTTCTGAAGAGATAGTAGAAAGCACTAGATCAAAACTTCCGGCGATCGCCTTCATTTGTTCAGCCGTCCCCCATTGTTGGAAGTGATGAGCGCCAAATTCTGTAGCTTGTTCTTGTTTATTTAGGGAAGTAGAAAACGCCGTAACTTCAGCCCCCATAGCCCTAGCAAACTTAATCGCTAGGTGTCCGAGTCCGCCAATTCCCATCACCCCAACTTTCATCCCAGGATGTTTTATATAGGTCCGCAAGGGCGTATAAACAGTAATTCCGGCACATAATAGGGGGGCGGCGCTGGCGGAGTCTAAAGCATCGGGTATTTTATAGGTAAAATCTGCGGGAACCCGTAGGCGGTCAGCAAACCCCCCATAATGACCGACAATCAGACCTGTGTAGCCCTCACGACAGATATTTTCTTCTCCTTGTAAGCAATGGTCACAAGACCTACAGGAATTTCTAATCCAGCCAACTCCTACGCGATCGCCTTTATGCAGAAAAGTCACTTTTTCCCCAACTTCCGTAACTTCTCCAACCACTTCATGACCGGGAACCAGGGGATATTGACTGACATTCCAATCATTATCTCTCATGTGAAGATCCGTATGACACAAGCCATTGTGAGTGACTCTAATTTCTACTTCATCAACCTGTAGAGGTTCTGGTTCATATTCCCAAGGTTGCAATTTTTCACCAGGATTTAAAGCCGCATAAGCCTTAACTTTAGTGGCTGTAGTCATATTAATATTTTCCTGATTATTAGCATTGCCTTGTATTGTACAATCCCCTTTAATAACCCCAGTCAAAATTAACATTTTTTTAACTTTTGGGCGGGTGGCATTTTCAGCAATAGCCAGATAGTTGGGGAGAATTTGGTCAAGTGATGATTACTCAAAACAGGTCAACCAAATGGCGATCGCAATAGCGATCGCCAAAAACCCAAAGTTAAGTAAGTTTGATGGAAATATCTGCCATTAAATCGGATTACATAACCCCAGTTTTCCACCAAGCATCATTTAACCCGATTAACGTATCCTTATCCAGGTCGCCAACAGCCATAGCCGACTCACCACCTTGACAATACTTTTCAATCATGTTTAGATATTCGGCTTGTTGAGTTTTCCGGCTTTCTTCTGGCTGACATTCTGGGTGAATTGGTGCTTTTTTAACAGCCGGTTCATGATAAGCAGTAGCGTACAAATTCTGCAAATCACCAATTAACGGATAACGGGGGTTAGCAGCAGTACATTGGTCATCAAAAGCCTGGTTAGCCAAATTAGGTAAGTTACTCATAAATTCCTTTTCTTCGATGTCTAGTGATTGTTTAATCGTCGGTGGAATCTCAATTTGTTGCTTGAGGTATTCCACAGCTTCTATCAATTTTTCTACCTTCTCATCAAGGGTATTTCCGCCTAATTTTAGGTAGTCAGATATTTCTGCATAACGCTGTTTAGCTTGGGGGTATTCATACTGCGGAAAAATCGCCTGTTTAAAAGGAGCATCCGTAGAATTATACCGAATCACATGGGAAATCATTAAAGCATTTGCCAAGCCGTGAGGTAAATGGAAAGTCGAACCTAATTTGTGTGCTAGGGAATGACAAATACCTAAAAAAGCATTCGCAAAAGCCATGCCAGCAATAGTGGCAGCATAATGCACCTGTTCACGCGCCTTCGGGTCTTTTGCGCCATTTTGATAAGCAGAAGGCAAGTATTTAAACAGTAACCCTAATGCCTCTAATGCCAGTCCATTAGTAAACTGTGACCCACAAATTGAGACATAGGCTTCTAAGGCGTGAGTCACCGCATCAATACCACCATAAGCCGTTAGTTTCTTCGGCATATTTAAGGTTAATTCCGGATCAACGATCGCCATATTTGGGGTCAGCGCATAATCAGCCAGAGGATATTTAATCCCCGTGCGATCGTCCGTAACCACAGCAAAAGGTGTCACCTCAGAACCCGTCCCAGAAGTAGTAGGAATTGCCACCATAATAGCTTTATTTCCTAGTTCTGGTAAAGCATAAACCCGCTTCCGAATATCCATAAATCGCGTCGCCAAACCGTCAAACTCAATTTCCGGATGTTCGTACATCAGCCACATAATTTTAGCCGCATCCATGGGGGAACCGCCACCAAAAGCGATGATAATATCGGGCTGATAACTATTCATAAGTTCCACCCCTTTATTAATATTAGAAAGTTTCGGGTCTGGTTCCACATCATAGAACACATAATGGGGTACTCCTATCCGGTCTAACACCTCCGTAACTTGCGTAACTAATCCCATATCAAACAGAGGTTTATCCGTCACAATAAAAGCCCGTTTTTTACCCTGTAACTCTCCCAGGGCTACTGGTAAACATCCCCCCTTAAAGTAAATCTTGGGCGGCACTCGGAACCACAACATATTTTCCCGACGTTGCGCGACATTTTTAATGTTTAATAAATGGTGAGGTTCCACATTTTCGCTAATCGAATTACCCCCCCAACTACCGCATCCTAAAGTCAGAGAAGGAGACAGTCGGAAATTGTAAACGTCGCCAATAGCCCCCTGAGAAGAAGGAGTATTAATTAAGACCCGCCCAGTTTGCAAGCGACTTTCAAAATATTTGATATGTTCGCTATTCCCAGGATGAGTATACAAAACAGATGTATGTCCTTTACCACCAAAAATAATTAACTTTTGGGCGGTCTCAACTGCTGCGGGGAAACTACTAGCCCGATACATTGCCAAAATTGGCGATAGCTTTTCATAAGATAGAGGTTCATTAACCCCAACTTCCGTCACCTCCCCTATCAGAACTTTAGTATTTTCTTGTACTTGAATACCTGCCATTTCTGCCAATTTTTGCACCGACTGACCCACAATTTCTGGATTTAATCGCCCATCTTTGAGAATCAGTTGTCGGATGGCTTCTTTTTCCTGCTGTTTCAGAAAATAACCGCCCCTAGCTATCAACTCCTGCTTAACACTGGTATACACCTCATCTTGAACAATTACTGCTTGTTCAGAAGCGCAAATCATACCATTGTCAAAAGTTTTGCTAATTAAGATAGAAGAAACAGCCATTTTTAGGTCTGCAGTTGCATCAATAATCGCCGGAGTATTCCCAGAACCCACCCCCATGCTAGGATGTCCAGATGAATAAGCAGCCTGCACCATTCCCGGTCCGCCTGTTGCTAAAATTAGGCTGATATCAGGATGCTGCATCAACTCTTGAGACCATTGGAGAGTTGGGTTATCTATCCATCCAATAATTCCCTTTGGTGCGCCAGCAGCTACCGCAGCATCTAGGATAATTTTGGCAGCTTTAATCGTGCATTCTGTGGCTCTGGGGTGAGGAGAAAAGATAATACCATTGCGGGTTTTGAGGGCTAATAAGGCTTTAAAAATAGCCGTAGATGTCGGATTAGTTGTCGGGATAATTCCCGCCACAATTCCTAGGGGTTCAGCGATTTTTTGCCAGCCATAATGGGGGTCAGATTCGATAACATCACAGGTTTTTTCGCCTTTGTATTTGTTGTAAATGTATTCAGAAGCAAAGTGATTTTTGATTACCTTGTCTTCTACTACTCCCATTCCCGTTTCTTCTACGGCCATTTGAGCCAGATTAATCCGGGATGCGTTGGCGGCTAAAGCAGCGACTTGGAAAATTTTGTCTACCTGTTTTTGGCTGTAAGTGGCGTATTGGGCTTGAGCATCTTTGACTTGTTGGATTAAATCATTCAGGTGAGTTTCTTGGCTAATTATCATGGTTTAAACTATCCATAGTTTATACGATTTGCTAGGCTACATTTTGCCAAGAATATGCTATCAAATATGGTAATTGCCATACTCAGCCCCGACGATGATATTTAATCATTGCCAGCAATTATAGCCTATTCAGGCGATGTGAAAATAGATGCCATTTAGTTCAAAAAGGTAGGTATGGTTAGCTGTTACACATTGGTTTTAACACATACCTACATATAGACGAACTCTGATTACAAAAGGATTTCAGTATGTAATCTGGACTGATTAGTTATTGGTAGCTAACCTTTAACTCTGCCCACCTTCATTTATAACAAACTAAATTCTCTCTGTCAGCAGCAAAAAGTAGGATTGTGTATCTACTTTTTTCGGAAAATCTCGGCTTGCGGGCCGCGAAATGGTAGGCAAAAGTTTCCCAAGTCGGATAAAGTTAAATAAAGTTCGATTAAGTAGCATGGAGTAATAGCAAGTGGGATAACGTAGTTTAAAGTAGTATTCAGTTGTCAAAAGTTGTCAAAAGTTGTCAAAAGTGGTATAAAATTCTCATAGGTAAGGGACCACTACTAGACATTTTCCAAATATATAACATATATATAGGACAGCCTCAAGGATTCTATGCCGTCTGTTACCTGTCCCTGGTCTCCTCCTCAACTCAGATAGTTGTTTTCAGTCACAGGTTGGGAGTTATGAGATCACAGATATATGGGCTCTTTTTATCTGTGATGCGGTGTTATTAGTCAAGAGTCCCTTATCCCCCGATCACGGATCGCTACTGGTGAAGATGAGACAATTTGAATAAGTAATAACACTTATTAGTATTATGGAAGTTCAACAAATTATCGAATGGGCTGACGGTCTAGTGTTGATCCAAACTGGAAAACACCTAGATGACCTGGAAGCGGCTATTTTGCTGGGGACTTACCAAAATCAAAAATACTCGGAAATTGCTGCTGGCTACAACTGTAGCGAACCCCATGTCAAAAAGGTGGCTTATCTGCTATGGAAAACCCTTTCCCAAGCGTCGGGAGAGGACATCAATAAATCTAATCTGCGATCGACTTGTCAGAGGCTACAACTTCCGACTTTGTCCAATAGTGAGGAATTTGTGGCCATTGATGCTGTCACTCAAACCAATTCCCCACCTCCCCAGGGTGACACTACCCCCAAACTATATAGCACTGAGTCCCTCAGGCGCATCGATCGCACTGATATACCTGATGGGGATTATTTTTGCGATCGCCAAGAAGAAGTGGCTACTCTCAAAAATTGGATACTAGAAGATCGCAGTAATTTAGTCTCAATTTTGGGCATTAGTGGTATAGGTAAAACCGCACTCGCCCTGCGTCTTTTGCCAGAAATTCAAGATAATTTTGATTGTGTGATTTGGCGCAGTTTACGCACCCTACCTTCCCTATCTTCAATCCTAACTTATTTAACCCAATTTTTGCCTCCCCCAAACCCAGATATCCGACCCCTTACCATCAGTTACTATTCCACAGTTGCAGAAGCTCAAAACCCATCCCACCAATTAGCAGAACAATTATCATTAGTCATGGAATGTTTCCGACAACATCGCTGCTTGCTAATATTAGACGATGTGCAGGCGATTTTAAATCCTCATAACCTGGTGGGAGGCTATAAACCCGGTTACGAAAGTTATCGATTACTCTTTAAAACCATTGGCGAACTATCCCATAATAGTTGTTTGATTATGAATAGTTCAATTATGCCTCAAGAAGTAATCGAATTAACTAATAATAACCATCGGGTTAAATGCTTAACATTACCTGGTTTGATTTTGGAATCCGCCCAGGATATTTTGAGTTCTGCGAGTTTATTAGACGCTGATAATTGGCAAGAATTGATGAATATATATGGTGGTAATCCTGGATTTTTAAAAATTGTATCCCGGACAATAAAGGATTTTTTTGGTGGTAGCGTCCAGCAATATTTAGCCAATAAATCAATCTTGGTATTGCCAGAAATTAAGCATATATTAGATAATTTTTGGCAGCAATTATCGGATTTAGAAAAGCAGGTAATGGGTCGGTTGTCGGAATCAGAATCTGGTTTGTCTATGACGGATTTGCTAGAGAATATAAACCATAACAGTTCGGAGTTATTGTTAGCGGTTCAATGCTTACAAAAGCGGTTTTTAGTGGATAATATCCAACAGGAACAGCAAACATTATTTACCCTGATTCCGGTAATTAGAGAGTATACCAGACAATGTAGATGATTGGTAAACCCGTGCTGATAGACAGTTGCAGCTAGTCAATAATATTGGATATTCTCGCCTATATAATAAGGTTTAATCTCCCCTAATTCCTGTTAAGAATTAAGGAAGATTTAGGGATTATCAAGATGCAAGTTTATCGTTGGGGGAATAGTTGATAATGACTAACTATCACTAATCAATAATGAATCATCAATTAGTCCCCCCGTCACCATTCCCCTAGAGGAGTAGCGATTAGTTACCAATCCCAAATACACGGATATAGAATTGAAACTCATCTTCTAAGGCTTTCTGAATATTCTCAGCTTTACGGAAGCCATGTTGTTCATCAGCAAAGGTGACATATTCGACGGTTAAGCCTTTAGCTTGGAGGACTTGCACCATTTTCTCAGCTTGGTTAGGGGGAACGACTTTATCCTCAAGTCCTTGGAAAAAGATGATTGGACAGTTGAGGCGATCGCTATGATGAATAGGCGACCTGGCTATATACAAATCCCGACCTTCTGGGTAAGGTGCAATCAAGCCATCAAGATAGCGAGACTCAAATTTATGGGTATCGGTAGCTAAAGCCTCCAAATCACTAACGCCATAGTAACTAGCGCCAGCTTTAAACACATCATGAAAAGTCAAGGCGCACAGAGTAGTATAACCCCCAGCACTACCGCCAGCGATCGCCATGCGATCGCCATCAACCAACCCTTGCGCCGCCAGAAACTTAGCACCATTAACACAGTCAGCGACATCAACAATTCCCCAGTTACCCTGAAGACGTTGGCGATATTCCCGACCATAGCCGGTACTACCACCATAGTTAACATCCAATACGGCAAAACCGCGACTGGTCCAATACTGAATTTTCAAATTGAGACTGCTAGAAGTCGCCGCCGTGGGTCCGCCGTGGCTTTTGACTAGGAGAGGTGGTTTTTCGGTATCAGGAGCCACATAGTCTTTATTTTGGGGTGGATAAAAGAAGCCGTAGGCGCTTTGGCCATTTTCGGTAGGAAACTCAATAGGTTCTGGGACCGATAAATAACCAGGGTCTAGGTCTATTTCGGTGGAAGATCGCAGGACGTTGATTTCTCCAGCATTGAGATCCAATTGCACCAAGGCGGTCGGTTCAGTAGCGGAAGATGCCAACATCAAAATACTATTGTTGTGAACTTTGACGGAGGAAATGTAGGTATAGGAAACATCAAAGGAGCGTAATTGTTGAGTTTCTGGGTCTAAAGTGGCTAAGGACCAAATACCATTTTGAGTATAGGCACAACAAAGCCGCCGTTGGGAGATGAAACCGAATGTAGACATCCCAAAGACCCATTGAGGTAGTCCAAATTCCGCCGGGAGGGGAAATAATGGCTCAATTTTCTGATCACGAACCCGGTAGAGGTTCCACCAGTTAGCGCGATCGCTTACAAAATAAAGAGTTCCATCAGGAGACCATTGAGGCTGAAAAATTGACTCTTGGACTCCCCCTGCCACCCGTTGTTGTTGGTCTAAAGTCCCATTTTCGGTAACTTCAGCCACCCATAATTCTGTACCATCCCAAGGCATATTAGGATGATACCAGCAAATCCAACAGAGACGCGAGCCGTCTTGACTGAGGTTAGGGGAGGCGTAAAAATCGGCCCCAGTGGCTAAGATTTGGATATCTTCAGGGTTGTTAAGGTTAAGGCTAATGAGGGTATTAACGGGTTCTCCTGGTTGGCTGTGGTCTTCCCGCACACAAATCAAACGTCCCCGGCGGGTATCTATGAGCAAATCAGCATAGCGGAAATTTCCTTCTGGGGTGATAGGTTCGGGTACAATTTCGGTGGGTTGAGCAACTGAGGCGATCGCCTGACGGTAAATGCGTCCATCAGCAAAATTAGAAAAATATACCGTCCCCTCACTGACGGTATAAGATCCTCCCCCATACTCATGTACACGGGTACGAGCATTAAAAGCGGCCGGAGTGCAATCAATGCGATCGCCTTTGGGGGTTAGGCGCACAATCACATTGCGTCCCCCTTCGGAGGGTCGTCCCTCAATCCAGTATATATCATCTCCATCCCAGGCAGGACTTGCCAACCCGACTGCCCCTTTAATAATTAAGTCGGTAGTGATGGCCGATTGCCAGGAGCCATAGGGCGCGACGCTTAAACTCATAGTTTCTATCTCTATAACTCCAGTGGATTCCTATACAGGGAAATTCTACCTAAAATATCAGTAAAATACCTCTATTATCCACTAGGTTGCCAGAGATAGGGCAACTTCTACCCTGGTCCTCCTGACAATCAACAACTCACTTCAATCTTTTATCAAGGTGGGAGAACATTGCATAAAAGCTGCTTGAAAATCTCGATTTGCCATAATTTCCTGTTGAGTTGTCAGATTACTTAGCGCCAATAATTTGTCATCTGGCAGTTTACTTAAACGATCTAAGGTACAATTACAAAAGGCTTCTCCTCTTTGGGGGGAAATATTCTCAGCCGCCATTCCGGCTCGGCATCCTTGCAGATAATTGGTCTGAAATTCCTGGCGCTGTTGTGGGGTCAACGCTTGCGCCGGAAACATGGCAGTTATGGTGCTGCCAATTAGTGGGAACACCACCAGAAATTTAGACACAGTTTTGGGGGGACAAATTCTCATAATATTGTAACTTGCTAACCAGATGATTACTTCCCAATCATACGACTAATTCAACTGCGATCAGCAAAATTTGAGCCAAAGATGATGACCGCCATTATACGTCAAGAGTTATCAATTATGAATTAGATGGTAATTGATTTCTCATGGTCTGGACTGGTCAGGTGGGCAATAAGTTCCACAAATTTGGAGCCGGGTACTGATTGGGGTAAAATATATTGGAAGTCATTGGGCGATCCAAGTCATCTTAGAAAATTGATGTTTTAGACAAGAGGCTATTATTGTATGGCATACGATTATGATTTGTTTGTGATTGGTGCAGGTTCAGGGGGGTTGGCTTCATCGAAACGGGCGGCTTCCTATGGGGCGAAAGTAGCGATCGCTGAAAATTCAGTGGTTGGGGGAACCTGTGTGATCAGGGGTTGTGTCCCCAAAAAACTGATGGTCTATGCTTCCCAGTTTTCCCACCTATACAAGGACGCGGTAGGCTATGGCTGGAGTGAGGTGGAGAGTAGCTTTGATTGGCAAAAACTCACCCAAGCGGTTGATACGGAAGTTAAACGGTTAAGCCAACTCCATATCAGCTTTTTGGAAAAAGCCGGAGTGGAACTTATTGATGGATACGCTAAATTTATTGATGCCCATACACTAGAAGTAGGCGATCGCAAAATTACCGCCGATAAAATTCTGGTGGCAGTGGGAGCGAAAGCGGTGCGCCCAGAGATTCCCGGCATTGAACATAGTATCATTTCTGATGATATGTTTTTGCTGCCGGAACAACCAAAACGGTTCGCGGTTTGGGGTGGTGGCTATATTGCGGTAGAATTTGCGGGTATCCTCAATGGTTTAGGTTCCCAAGTCACAGAAATTATCCGGCGTGACCTGATCCTGCGGGGATTTGATCAAGACCTGCGGAACCATATTCAAGAGGGTATGACCAAGCATGGGGTGAATTTCCGCACCAATACCACCATTGAAAAAATCGAAAAAGTCGAGGAAGGTCTGAAACTCACCCTAACAGGTGATGATACAGAACCGTTGATTGTAGATGCTCTGTTGTGTGCGACAGGTCGCCAGCCTAAACTGGATGGATTAAACCTGGAAAATGCGGGGGTAGAAACGATTAAAGGGGCGATCGCTGTAACTCAAGACAGCCGCACGACTCAATCTAATATTTTTGCGGTGGGAGACTGCACAGACCGCGTGAACCTGACCCCAGTAGCGATCGCCGAAGGTCGGGCTTTTGCAGATACGGAATTTGGTCATTTACCGCGCTCCATCAGCCATGATAACATCGCTACAGCGGTATTCTCCCAACCGGAGGCGGCGACAGTAGGCATGACAGAAGCCCAAGCCCAAGAAAAATTCGGTGATGGGATTAAATGCTATCGGGCTGTGTTCCGACCCATGTTCCACAGTCTGACCGGGGCTGATGAAAAGGTATTAATGAAGTTAATCGTGGAAACTAATACCGATCGCGTTTTGGGGGCTCACATGGTGGGTAAAGACTCAGCAGAACTGATCCAAGGAGTTGCGATCGCTGTTAACATGGGAGCTACCAAAAAAGATTTCGACAACACAATGGGTATTCATCCCAGCAGCGGTGAAGAATTTGTTACCATGCGCTAGTTTCTGATTCCTGATTGATACCTAGAAGGGTAGGTAGGGGCGGGTTGATTAAAATTGTCGTCGGGGACTTTAATTAATTGGGGAACCCGCCCCCACGAATTGATTACCCTCTCTTTCGGCTTTACCTATATCTTGGCATCAAAATATGAAACGGAATTATATAACCCGTAAAATTAAACTCTGGAAGCCTCTAACTCGTTGGCTTTCCCTCGCGATAGCGATCGCCTTGTCAGTGGTTGCTGTTTCTATCATCTTCACCCCCATTGATACCAATGCCACATCCCTGAGCGAAGCCATTTTAGGCATGGATCATCGTTTTCAAGCAGTATTTGAGGATCATTTTGGTCGAGAACTACCCGGCACCAGTGACCCCCCAGAAGTGATGGCAGAAACCCTGTCCTTGCTGGCTGAAAAAACCGGAACCAAACCCGCAATTTTATGGGTGAGTCCCCGCATTGACCATTTACACCTAGTCCTAATTAATCCCGGAGGAGAACCCGTAGTTGAGGATCTCTATGAAGTTCCCCAAGAATTACTGAATCAAACCGCTCGCGAGTTCCGCCAAAATATTACCCGTCTGCGTCCTCCCTTACAACTAGGAGCCGCCCAACAGTTATATGAGTGGATTATTAAGCCATTAGAGCCACAATTACAAGCTGATGATATTGATACCCTGCTTTTTTGCGTAGGAGAAGGACTCCGAGGCATCCCTTTCGGTGCTTTATACGACGGCGAACAGTTTTTAATCGAAAAATATAGTTTGTCTCATATTCCCGCCTTTAATCTGATTGACAGAGACTATAAGCCTATTCAAGCTGATCGGATTTTAGCCATGGGAGCCTCAGAATTCCAAACACTGGAACCTCTCCCGGCTGTACCTGTGGAATTATCGGCTATCACTTATAAAATTCCCAACCTGTTAATTCCCCAATCGGCTATCGAGGGACAATTTTTGCTCAATCAGGATTTTACCACGGAAAATCTACTAGCCAAACTAGCTAATCAAGATTTTGATATTATCCATTGGGCTACCCATGCTGAGTTCAATCCCGGAAATCCAGATAATTCCTATATTCAGTTTTGGGATAGTCAACTTACTCTCAGCCAGTTATCACAAATTCCCTGGAATTCACCGCCGGAATTATTAGTCCTCAGTGCTTGTCAGACGGCTTTGGGAAACGAAGAAGCAGAGTTAGGATTTGCGGGTTTAGCACTACAGGCTGGAGTCAAATCGGCTGTGGCTAGTCTTGGGAATATTAGCGATTTGGGGACTTTAGCCCTAATGTCGGAGTTTTATCTGCAACTAGCCAAAAACCCCACGAAAGCAGAGGCACTCCAACAGGCTCAAATTAATCTGTTGCGTGGTGATGTATACTTTGATGGCGATCGCCTGTTCTTATCTAACGGTGTGATGCCTTTACCGCAAGGTTTAAACGATTTAGGCGGTTCTGGTCTCCGCCATCCATTTTACTGGGCTGGTTTTACTATGATTAGTAGTCCCTGGTAAACAGCTCACACCAATAGGCGATCGTCTGCCAGAAGTGTAATTAATAATTAATAATTGATAATTAATAATTGTACGGGCGAGTTCGGTTGTCAACTCAACTCCCGACGACTATATTATAAACCCGCCCCAGTCCACAAGGTAATTAGTAAACAGGGAGGAGAGGCACTTTTAAAGCCTGTTGTATGATTACTGAAATGACTGTATCAATATTAACTGAAAATTGACCAATGATTAAACAATTAGCTATTTCTCGCCGAAGTGTCAGAATTAAATGGCTTTCGGTATTATTGGCAATAGCAGGAGCATTGCTATTTGTTGGGGTGAGCATAATTCCGGCGATCGCGATAACTCAAGGGGATTTGACCATTGATTTTGCCACCTCTCAACCTGGTGTTAAATCTATGAGTGGTTTTCTCTATGGAGTGGAGGAAGATGAACCGCCAGACCATCTAATTCAACCCCTGCAACCGAGACTGTGGCGGACATCTCGCCTAAACCTTTATCCTCGCTTAACTGGATTTGGGGCAACATTTCAGTTGTTACTGAGTGATACTTGGGGATATGGAAGACCACGGGGGTGGCCCTATGATGACTATACCCGCTGGGAAAACCATGTTCGGAATTTGGCTAGAGAACATAAGGGAAAAAAGATGCTCTGGGATATCTGGAATGAACCAGATTTGCGCGATCCGTTTTGGCATGGCACTAGAGAACAGTTTTTTGAAACCTATAAAAGGGCTTATCGGGTTTTACGGGAAGAGTTAGGCCCTGATGTGATCATTGGTGGGCCGAGTATTACTAAGTATGATAAGGGTTTCTTGACGGCTTTTTTAAACTATTGCCGAGACAATAATCTTGAGGTGAACTCGTTATCTTGGCATGAACTTAATGATCAGACTATTAATGCGATCGCATCCCATATCCGAGATGCTAACCAGAGTTTTCGACAGAACCCAGCTTATCGCAGTCTGAAAATTCAGCGATTGGATGTTAACGAAATCATTGGACCCACTGCCCAATATCGACCTGCTGAAAATTTAGCCTATTTGTATTATACAGAACAGGGAGGCGTTTCCGCCGCCGCCAAAGCCTGTTGGGAACCAAAAGCGGGCGGTAGAAATAACTGTTTTAACAAAAGTCTTGATGGTTTGGTACAGCCGGGACCTTTTGCACCTAGGGCGGTTTGGTGGGTTTATAAAGCCTATGCCGATGGCTTTGAAACTAGGGTGAGGACTCAGGGAAATAACCCCAGAGTGATTGGTTTGGCGAGTCGGTCTAATGGTGGAAATCAAGCCCAAGTCCTGTTTGGTTATTTTGAGCAAGGTCGAGCGCCCCGTCAAGCTACTGTTACCCTGACTCTCAGAAATCTTCAGCTGCTTGACTTGGTAAGGCCTGGACAGCCTTTAAATTTGACTATCTCCCGAATTCCAGACACTGGCGAAGCGGTGGTTAAGGATTTAGCGATCGTCAAACGGGAGCAAATTACGGTCACTAATCAAATAGTCCGATTGACTGTTCCCAATATTCGCATCCATGAGGCTTATATTTTGACTATCGGCTAGGTAGCGCACCTTGAGTGATATCTTGGTGAGGTTAAGGGCGATCGCCTTGGTAAATTTACTCTAGGGGGGTACCGTCTAAACAAGCGCCATCAAGACAAGCGCCGCCCCATTGTGTATTTTCCACAATGGCACAAAGTAGGTTAGCCTGTTGCAAATTCGCCCCTCGCAAGACTGCGCCACTCAGGTTAGCCTCTTCCAAATCAGCTTGGAAAAAGTCCACTCCCGAGAGGTTAGCATTTCTCAGGTCGCAGCCCTGCAAAATTGCCTGAGATAGACTCACACCCCGCAAATCAGCCGAATGTAGACTAACACCACTCAAATCCAGATTACCAAATACCGCCCCAGTGAGAAAAGCCCCTGCAAAAGTAGCCTCTCGCGGGTCTGTATCTAATAAGATAGCACCCCGCAGGTCAGCATTGCGAAAATCTGCCTGTATGAGGTTAGCCCCGGTCAGATTAGCGCCTCGGAGGTTAGCCCTAACGATCGCCCTAGCCAAATTCGCCCCCGACAAATTCGCCCCCATTAGCTTGGCTTGGGACAGGTCTGCGTCAGCCAGATCAGCCCCCGACAGGTCAAGACCCGATAAATCAGCATTAACTAGGTCTTTGATTTTACCATTTCTAATGTCTTCGATATTTAGGGATGCAGTTTGATTATTCATAATAGTTTATTAATGTGTAATTTATGGAGATTATTGATTAGCGGGATTAGTGCTTTCTTCTAGCCAAATATTCGGCAGTTGGGTGGGCTGAGTTGGTAACTGCATTAAACCCACTTCAGTTAACCTAATTACTGTGGCTAAGGAGTTGACTAAAGCCGGATCAAATCTAGTGCCGCTGTATTTTTGACATTCATTTAGGGCATCTGTTAAAGTCAAAGCTGGGCGACTTCCCCGGGGCTGAGTTAGTTCTTGAAAATAGCTAACTAGCCCTAATATTCTGGCTTGGATGTTGATTTGTTCTCCTTTTTGACCATCAGGGACTCCGCTACCATCCCAATTTTCCAAGTGGTGATTAACGACTTTTTGCACTACGGTTAATTCTGGCATAGATTCCAATAATCTACCACTAATAGAAGCGCGATCGCGCCAAAATTTTTGGGTGGCTTCATCCATTTCTTCAGGAGTTTTTAAAAACACTTCTGGGGGTGCAGATGCGAGACCGATACGATGCAGTAAACCCGCTAATTTCAGCCGTCGCAGTTTCAGGGTGGGTAGGTCTAAAATCTGACCTATGGTTTCGCATAAGGCGGCGACTTGTAGGGAAGCGCAAGGGTTAAAGGGGTCACGTTTATCTACTTGTTGCGCCATGCGTAATAAGGCTTGCAGTTTGTTAGCGCTCAAATTGCGGCTAACTCGTTTGGCTTGTCCTTCCCATTGCCAGAGTTGTCTATTTTGGCGATTAACGGAGATTAATTCTTGTTGTGATGATTGTAAATATGTAACAATCCGAGAAACTACCGTGCTGAGGTCGGGAAATGTGGGGTTAGGGGTAGCAGTAATATTTTGATAATATTCCCAGAGGCGATCGCCTAATTCCAGGTTATACTTACGGAAGCGATTAATTAATATTTCGGCAGTTTGGTCTACTATAGTTTGCTCAAAAGTCCAGAGTCCATAAAATTTGCGTTCGGTGTCAATGGTAGGTTTCGCATTAACCAAGTATTCAGACTCTGATAATTCCTGACAGAGCACCATCGCCCTATATCCAGGTGCTATAATTAAGAGGTTCCACTCTTCCACTAGGCCATCAGATGGTTCCAGATTAATTAAGGAAACATTATCTAATTGACCTGTGGGATGTTCGGAAAAGCCACTATCAGGCACAGCGCTAATGGCAATATGGTGGCAAAGTTTGGCGATTTCAAAATAGCGATCGGCTTCTTGAAGATACCATTTTCCTTCTTGAAAAGTCACTAAAACCAGAGGTTTTTCTCCGGTAAGTTCACCTATTTGTAAAAGATGGTCTTCTAAAGCGTGACAAAGTGCGACTAGGGTATTTTTAAAGTAAACGCCAAAACTAGAGGGCAGTTTACCATCAGGTAAAGAGGCTTTAAGTAAGTTTAGTGTCGATTCAGGATTCATATTATTTATAGGAATTTTAACAGGGGACAGACCAAGGTAGCCTCGACAATTAATTAATAATGATTAATTATGAGCTATTTACTGCCCCCTGTCTAGTATCTACTGTTAATTTTGGGCAAGTTGGTTGGGTGGGTCAATGCGGTTAGCGATCGCCGCCACGATAATCATAGGTAAACCTACCAGGAAACAGGTTAACCATTGTTGCAGGTCTAGGGGCGCGGTGCTGAATAAGGTATTCATGAAGCCTACCTGACTAAAGAGTACCTGTAAAACCATGGTAACAGCAATACCAATCCAAATTACTGGTACTTCGGCGATTTCGGTATCTTTCCCCCGTAGTTTGGAGGAGAGAGTTTCGCCAATTTGACTGAGACTAATTAGGTAGAATACGCGCCCAAATACGAGGGCTTGAATTGCCATGGTCCGGGCGATCGCATCTTCTTCGGTAGTCATCCTCGCCCATTCAAACATTCCAAAAATCAGCACCCAGTTAAAGACAGAAATCAACAGAATTCGCAGGAGTAGTGGCTTATTTAACAGGGGTCGATTAGGGGAGAGGGGGGGTTGTTCCATCACCTGTTTAGACTTAGGTTCAAAAGCCAGAGGAACCGTCATAGCGATGGAGTTAATCATATTTAACCACAAAACTTGTAGGGAGAGAATAGGTAATAATCGGTTGAGGAGGACACTAATAACGATGGTCATGGACTCGCCGCCATTGACAGGTAAGATAAAGGCGATCGCCTTGATCAAATTACGGTAAACCGTGCGCCCTTCTTCCACCGCCGCCTCAATAGAAGCGAAATTATCATCGGTCAAAACCATATCGGAGGCTTCTTTAGCCACCTCGGTCCCCGTTTGTCCCATAGCCACACCAATATCAGCCTGTTTAAGGGCGGGTGCATCATTGACCCCATCCCCCGTCATGGCGACAATATCTCCCCGAGACTGTAAGGCTTCCACCAGGCGCAATTTTTGTTCCGGGGCGACCCGCGCAAATACTACGCCATCTTCAGCCGCCTTAATAAACTCTTGCTGATCCATCTGGCTAAGGTCTTCTCCGGTGAAAGCAATAACTCTCCCTGACCGTTTAAGGCGCATTTGGGAGGCGATCGCACTAGCGGTGATGATATGGTCTCCCGTAATCATTTTCACTCTAATACCAGCGTTTTTACAGGCGGCTACGGCCCTAATTGCTTCTTCGCGCGGCGGGTCAATCATTCCTTGTAAGCCGAGAAACTCTAACCCCTGTGCAATATCCTCATGGTCTAGGGTGGTTTGCTGGGTGGGTTTTTTGGCGATCGCTAATACCCGTAACCCAGAAGCTGCCATAGTTTCAGCCTGTTGATGAATTTCTGCAGCATCTACCGGAATAACTTGCCCGTCAGAGTCTAACATTTGATCGCAGCGGGAAACAATAGCTTCCACCGAACCCTTCACATAAATTACCAACTGTTGGCGATCGCTAGATTCATGCAAAGTCGCCATATATTGATATTCTGACTCAAAGGGAATCACATCTTGACGCGGCATTTCTGCCTCTAATTCAGCCAGAGTAAATCCGGCTTTGCGGGCGCTAACAATTAAAGCCCCTTCCGTCGGGTCTCCCACAATTTTCCAGGTGTTTTCTTCCTGAATTAAATGGGAGTCATTACACAACATCCCCCCTTGCAAACATTCTATAAGCATCGGGTGATCAGCTAGGTTAATAGCTTGATCTGCTGAGGATATCTCCCCCTCTGGTGTATAACCACTACCGGAAACCTGGTAATTTTCACCCCCAACATAAATCTGCTGGACGGTCATTTGATTTTCAGTTAAAGTTCCCGTTTTATCAGAACAAATAACCGTCGCACTTCCCAGAGTTTCCACAGCCGGGAGTTTCCGAATAATAGCATGGCGGTTAGCCATCCGAGAAACCCCAATAGCTAGGGCGACTGTTACCACTGCTGGTAAACCTTCGGGAATGGCACTAACTGCTAGGGCGATCGTCGCCTCAAAGACTTCGTTTAAACTCTGACCATATCCTAACCCTACCGCCAACGTCAAGGCTGCCACTCCCAGGATAATATAAAGCAGTTGGCGGCTGAATTTACTAAATTTCCGAGTTAGGGGAGTAATCAGATTATTTTGGTTTTCCATTAACTGAGAAATGCGCCCAGTTTCCGTGTTTTTTGCCGTAGCGATAACTATGCCTCGCCCTTGTCCTGCAGTCACAAAACTGCCAGCATAACCCATGCTTTTACGGTCTCCCAGAGAGGCATTTTCCTCTACCGGATCTGGGCGTTTCTCCACAGCCGTTGATTCTCCGGTTAGGGCGGATTCATTAACTTGTAAATTCTTGGTTTCTACTAGGCGTAAATCAGCAGGAATTTTATCACCTGAAGCTATAAAGACGATATCCCCAGGCACTATTTCCGATGAGGGAACCTTGTTTTTTTCTCCGTTTCTATATACGGTGGCTTCCGTTTCTATGGACGATGACAGGGCGGCGATCGCATTTTCCGCTTTAGTCTCTTGGATAAAGCTAACTATAGCATTAATCAGAACGACCGCCCAAATTACCCAACCATTAGCACTTTGCCATCCTTCTAAGATAAACTTAATCCCCCCAGCAATAATTAGAATATAAAGTAGGGGTTGATTAAACTGTTCTAAAAATCGGATAATCGGATGTGTTCCCCCTTTACTTTCCAGGCGATTTAAGCCAAATTGTTCCTGTCTTTTTGCCACTTCTTCCGAGTTTAAGCCTGCTTCTAGGTTAGCCCCAACTTCAGCAGCAGTGTCGGCGATCGCTAAACAATGCCAGGGTTTGGGTGGTAGAGATTTAGGGTCATTCATAATGTCAATTTTGTGATGGTCAAAGGGTTAACCATAGCCCCAGAAAATATAGCTATAGGGGAGGGGGTAGCCATGGTTAAGGTTATCGAAACATTAAGATGTCGGCACAGAGAAAGTTAGTCATCCTCACCAACCTGGATAAGTGCTTACATCCCCATTAGGATAATATGTATCATATCTAACAATCGTGTATTTTCCAAGTGTTTACCTGGGGGATGTAGTTAAATGTCAATTCTACTTACTTCGCGAGACTGTAGGGATAGGTGATGATTGATGAGAAAATTGCGGGGATTGTGTGTAAAAATTGCCAATATATGATATAATACACCCTGCAAATATCGCTAATCCGATAGCAGGGAGATGGGATTTTAATGGTTAATACTCAACCGATTGTTTCCCCCGAATGGTTACGCGAAAATCTGAATAATCCCCAGGTGAAAATTGTGGACTGTCGTTTTGCCTTGGCTGATCCAGCTTGGGGACAACAACAGTATCAACAGAGCCACATTTTGGGGGCTTTTCATCTCGATCTAAACCGGGATCTGTCTTCACCAGTGACTAAACATGGTGGCCGTCATCCCTTGCCGAATATTGATGAACTAGCTGATAAATTAGGCACAATGGGGATTGAATTTGGGGAAACCCATGTGGTAGCCTATGACCATGCCCGGTTTGGCTTTGCGGGGAGGCTGTGGTGGCTGTTACGATATATGGGTCACGATCGCATTAGTTTACTCGATGGTGGCTTTAACAGTTGGCAGGCGGCGGGTTATCCCGTCTCTGAAGAGTTGCCAAGTTCACAACCGGCTAAATTTACCCCGAAATTGCGATCGGATTGGGTGGTAAATTATGAACAGGTGAAAACCCGCAAGGATCAGCCCGGCGTGGTTTTAGTTGATTCTCGTGACTATGACCGCTATCTAGGCAAACATGAACCCATAGACCCCATAGCCGGACATATTCCCGGCGCGGTCAATTTACCCTGGCAACAAGTCACCGATGATCAAGGTTTTGTTAAATCTACACAACAACAGCGGTGGGCGGACTATCAGGACGCTGAAGAAATTATCGTTTACTGTGGGTCAGGAGTCACAGCCTGTACTAATTTGCTATCCCTGGAATTGGCAGGCTTATCCCAGGGAAAATTGTATGCCGGAAGTTGGAGTGATTGGTGTTCCTATCAACTAGACCCGGAAGCCTGAAGCCTAACGACACCCCAGGGAGTAGCGGGTATCAACTCCCGTCGTCGAGTTGACTCCTTCTGCCCTCAGACAGAGTTGGCGCAACTGTTCCCGATCAAAAATAGCATCGGTGAAGTCTGCGCCAGTGATTTTGGTATCAGCAAAGGTAGAACCTAAAAACAGGGCTTCCGTAAAAATCGAATCGCTGAGGTCTGCTTGGGAAAAGTCCACCTGATCGAGCATAGCATAGGTGAGGTCGGCTTTTCTCATGGTCACGCCCAGCATAATTGCCCGACTGAACACAGAACCCCGCAATTCGGCTTCGTCAAAGTTAGCATATTCCAGATTGGAGTTGGCAAATTCGGCGGCGGGTAGTTTTTGGTTGGAAAAATCCCGGTTTTGCAGCAAGCTGTGGTTAAAAAACAGGTGGGAGGGGTTCTCAGCTAGGGCTAACCCAGGCCCAATAATTAATATTAGCCCTACCCATAAGGCGATCGCTAATGATTTAATCATCCTCTTCATTGCTAAAAGTCCCATACAAATATCTCTAATAACCACAATCTATCTCCAGGATAGCGAACTACAGCAACCTTTTCACTACAATGGGAAACCAAAGACCACGTTAAACTGTATTGATGATTAATTTTTTCTTGACTTGGCTGTTAGCAGCCATTGCGCTGTCCATTACCGCTTATTTAGTGCCTGGTTTAACTCTGGAGGGTTGGCAGGCTGCTGCTGTAGGGGCGATCGTTATGGGGTTGGTAAATGCCATCATTAAACCAATTTTAACTATCCTCACCCTACCCTTAACCCTATTAACCCTAGGTTTGTTCCTGTTTGTCGTTAACGCCATTTCCCTATCCCTCGTCGCCAAATTTACCCCCGGTTTTACCATTAATGGATTTTGGCCAGCCCTATGGGGTTCTATTGTCCTTTCCTTAGTTTCCTGGGGTATGAGTCAAATTGCCAACAAAACTGATGTAGATGTTTAGATTGTTCAGATTTTCCCGACTCTAGGTTAAGGCGGTGGGTTATTCCTGGCAATATCAACCCCCGCCTTTTTTATCCCAAACTTCCATTACAGCCTGTTCAGAAATCATCTGATCACCTCTCAAAGTCCCTCTCCCTCTCTGGGAGAGGGATTTAGGGTGAGGGCAATGTATTAAGCGACTGGTGAACAAGCTGTATAAACTATTGACCTACATTCAACATCAAAAAGTCATCATTCTTAAATATCAACTTATCCACAGACTTCCTCTACCACCAGGAATCTCACGAATCTTCATATCCGTCATCTCTAAATGTTTGTAGGACATCCACCCTATTTGTCCATTCAACCAATTTTGTTTATCTGCAGTACATAAAGCGCGACCACACCACCATATCCCTAGATTTTGATTAACATAAGTCCCATCAAATATCTCAACAAAGGCTCCTAATGGTAGCTTGTCGAGAATGTTGTTACTATCGTTAGGGTTAGGGGATCTTCTCAAATTTAACCCCTCAGTTTTCACCTTAGCAATAGATTCAAATATATCAGCATGAACCCTGGGAATATACCAGAAATCACGACGATTTTGTTCTCCTGAACCCAAATAGGAATATATAATCATCTCATAATGTCCGTCTTCCAAATAACGACTATTATTCCGAGCGATAAAACTAGCGCCCGCCGGAACTTCGATTTTTTCATGACTAGGTAATTGATTAGCCGGGAGAGGTTTCGCTTTAAAAATAGTGGGGGTATGCACAAAAACTTTCATGATTAGTTCCCTCAGTAATAGAGATAGTTGATTTGAGACATATTAGGCACTAAAATACTTAGCCGCCGGGTGGTAAGTGATAATCGCAGTAGTCAGAATTAGACATCAAAAAGTCATCATTCTTAACTATTAATAGATATCGTGAATCTTCAGATCCGTCATCTCTAAATGTTTGTAGGACATCCACCCTATTTGTGCATCATTAAACCAATTTTGTTTGTCTGCAGTACATAAAGCGCGACCACACCACCATATCCCTAGATTTTGATTAACATAAGTCCCATCAAATATCTCAACAAAGGCTCCTAATGGTAGCTTGTCGAGAATGTTGTTACTATCGTTAGGGTTAGGGGATCTTCTCAAATTTAACCCCTCAGTTTTCACCTTAGCAATACATTCAAATACATCAACATGAACCCTGGGAATATACCAGGAAGTAGAACGATTTTGTTCTCCTGAACCCAAATCGGAATCTATAATCATCTGATAATGTCCGTCTTCCAAATAACGACTATTATTCCAAGCGATAAAACTAGCACCCCCCGGAACTTCGATTTTTTTATGACTAGGTAATTGATTAGCCGGGAGAGGTTCGGCTTTAAAAATGGTGCGGGTATGCACAAAAACTTTCATGATTGATTGCCTCAATAATAGAGATAGTTGAGTAGAGAGATATTAGGCGCTAAAATACTTAGCCGCCGGGTGATAAGTGATAATCGCAGTAGTAGACTGTTCTGGGTAAAGCTGTTCACTTTCATCCATATATAAACCAATTACCTCTGCTTTCAACAGATCTAACTGTTTATATTGGTCTTGCATATTCGGACAAGCCGGATAGCCGAAACTGTAACGGGAACCTCGATAACGCTGCTTCAGGATATCGCGAATATTATCAGCATCCTCCCCACCAAAACCTAACTCGCGGCGAATGCGGGCGTGTAACCATTCTGCCATGGCTTCAGCCGTTTGTACTGCCATACCATGGAAATACAAGTAATTCGTATAATCATCAGCAGCAAATAGCTTCTGGGCGTAATCTGTCGCGATTTGTCCCACGGTGACGGCGTGCATCGGAAAAACGTCGATTTTACCGCTATCTTTAGGGGCGAAAAAGTCAGCAATACAGAGGCGACGACCAGACCGCTGGCGGGGAAATTCAAAACTGGTAATTGGTTCGGAAATTTCTCCGGCCTTAATTTTTTCGGGGTCATAAATTAACAGCGTGTTCCCTTCCGACTGACAGGGAAAATAGCCATAGACGGCGCGGGGTTGGAGTAAGTTTTCGGCAATAATTCGCTGTTTCCACTCTGCCAAAATTGGATAAACTTTAGCTTCTAAAAACTGGTTATATTCCTCCCTGGGTTGTCCTTGGGGTTTACGGAACTGCCATTGTCCGGCGGTTAAGGCTTGTAAATCTAAATACCAGAATAATTCATCAAAGGGCATATCCACAGGTTCGAGAACTTTCACCCCCCAGAATGGCGGCGTAGGACGTTCTATATCTACTGCTACGGCTTCGGAACGTCGGGTATCTACTACTTTTGGGGTGTCAGGTTCTGGCTGGTCTGTTTGGGGTGGTGACTGTTGACTCTGACCGTTAGTGGTGATGGTTTCATCTTGGACAAATTCATCTAAAAAGCCTTTGAAATCTTCCCATTTTCCGGCTTTCTTGGCGGGCATTAATTTATCCATAAAGGTGAGGTCGGAAAAGGCATCTTTCCCATAAATTACCCGACCTTTATAGGTGTTCTGACAGTCTTCATAGACAAACTTGGAGGTTAAAGCAGCACCCCCTAAAATGACGGGAACGGTAATTCCCTCTTGATTGAATACCTCTAAGTTATCTTTCATAAAGGCGGTGGATTTAACCAGTAAACCACTCATGGCGATACAGTCGGCGTTATGTTCTCGGTAGGCGGAAATAATATTATCAACGGGTTGTTTAATGCCTAAATTAACGACTTTATAACCGTTATTAGATAGGATGATATCAACTAGGTTTTTACCGATATCGTGAACATCTCCTTTGACTGTGGCAATTACAAAGGTTCCTTTGGCATTATTTCCCGATTCGGATTTTTCCATAAACGGCTCTAGGTAAGCAACCGCCGCCTTCATGGTTTGGGCGGACTGGAGAACAAAGGGTAGTTGCATTTGACCAGACCCAAATAGTTCGCCGACAACTTTCATCCCGTCTAATAGGAAAATGTTAATAATATCTAGGGGGGGATATTTTTTGATGGCTTCGGCGAGAGCATCTTCTAAGCCTATGCGTTCCCCATCAATGATATGCTGTTTGAGGCGTTCTTCAATTGGTAAATTAGCATCACCACTGCGATCGCGTTTAGTAGTTTTACCTTCAAATAGGGTAGTTAATTTAGTTAAGGGATCGTAGGTACAAACATCCCCATCAAACTGTCGTTGGTCATAAATCAAATGGTGGCAGACTTCTTGATGTTCGGGTTCAATTTTAGCCAGAGGTAGGATTTTATTAGCAGTCACAATAGCGGCATCCAAACCCACGGCCATGGTTTCGTGCAAAAACACTGAATTTAACACCTGTCGCGCCGCCGGGTTCAAACCAAAGGAAATATTAGATATCCCTAATAAAATATGGCATCCGGGGAGTTGTTGGCGCATTTGATGAATGGCTTCAATAGTGGCTTTCCCATTTTCGCGGTCTTCTTCAATTCCGGTAGAAATAGGTAAAGCTAGGGGGTCAAAAAATATTTCTGTGGCGGGGATACCAAAGGCGATCGCATCATTATAAGCCCTTTGAGCGATCGCAAACTTTTTGGCGGCTGTCCGCGCCATTCCCTCCTCGTCAATAGTTCCCACCACCACACCAGCGCCGTATTTTTTCGCCAATTCCAACACCTTATAAAACCGAGGTTCCCCGTCTTCATAGTTAGTAGAATTAAGTAAACATTTCCCCCCAGCGACCTTTAAGCCAGCCTCCATTTTTTCCCATTCCGTAGAATCCAACATCAAAGGAAGATTAACATTAGTCACCAGCCGAGATACCAACTCGTGCATATCTCGGACTCCGTTACGCCCCACATAATCAACGTTCACATCAAGAATTTGCGCCCCTTCTTTCACCTGTGTTTTAGCGAGGGCGACCAAACCATCCCAGTCTTCTGCATTGAGTAAATCCCGGCATTTTTTCGACCCGCTGGCGTTGAGTCTTTCACCCACAATTAAAAACGAGTTTTCCTGTTCATAACTGATGGTACTGTAGATAGAAGCCGCCGAGGGTGTAATCTGAGGATGGCGAGGTTTTGGGGTCAAGGTTTGGGCAATTTCCGCCAAGGCTTTAATATGGTCAGGACGGGTTCCACAACAGCCGCCAATCACCTGTACTCCCAAATCTTCTATAAAGTGCATTAAAGCCATTTTTAACTCTAGGGGGGTGAGTTTATAATGAGCTTGACCGCCGACATTTTCCGGTAAACCAGCGTTAGGAATACAGGAGACCACAAAGGGGGAATGTTCTGATAAATAGGCGATGTGTTCCTTCATTAAATCGGGACCCGTGGCGCAGTTAAGTCCCAAAATATCGATTTGATAGGGTTCGAGAATAGTTAGGGCGGCGTTAATTTCGGAACCGACTAACATAGTTCCAAAAGCCTCCATAGTTACGGATACCATAATTGGTCGCCGTTCCCCTTTCATTTTAAATACTTCTTCGATACCATTAAGGGCGGCTTTAATTTGCAGGACATCCTGACAGGTTTCGACAATAAACAGGTCTACCCCACCATCAAATAAGCCTTCTGCTTGTTGACAAAAAGCACGTTCTAGGGTATCAAAATCGATATGTCCGAGGGTGGGGAGTTTAGTTCCCGGTCCCATTGAACCTGCCACAAAGCGAGGTTTTTCGGGGGTAGAAAATTCAGCGGCGACGCTTTTGGCGAGTGTGGCGGCGGTTTGATTGAGTTGATAGGCTTGGTCGGCGAGGTCGTATTCTGCTAATACGATAGAAGTCCCCCCAAAGGTATCGGTTTCAATAACATCAGCGCCAGCTTGCAAAAATTGGCGGTGGACGGTGGCGACGGCTTCGGGTTTGGTATGGACGAGGTATTCGTTACAGCCTTCGTATTCTTTCCCCCCAAAGTCTTCGGCGGTGAGGTTTTGGACTTGTAGGTTAGTTCCCATTGCGCCATCAAAGATGATCACGGGGCGTTGGGGACTGTGAAGGCGTTGTAAAAATAGGCTTTCCATAGGGGATTTAAAGATAGATTTTTTTTTAGATCGATTGGATATTATGGTTAAGATGCGATCGCAGCTATCTACTATTTTTACACAATTTTCGCCCAGATTCACCCCCAATTATTTACCGAGTGATTTTGAGGGGGGTTGGCTAGGGTGTACACTTCGGTTTCAGATGCGATCGCATTTCGTAGGTAGGTAGGGTTCTGAAATAATCCTAACAGCGTTTTTCCGTCTAACATCCTTAACCCTCCCTTCGTCTGGGTAGCTAATAACTGATTAACTGATTCCGGGTCAGGTCGGGAGGAAATTGGTTGTTTAGATGCTAACACAAACCCCCAAGGTTCTCCAAAACTGGGAACATCACTGCTATAGCTTTGGATATGGGGAAATACTTGATTGATGGTATGGGCGACTTTCGTATGAAACCCCAATCCAGCTAAGGCGGTTGAGCCAGCTTGTACTACTAGGAAACCATCGGGTTTCAGGACTCGCGCCATTTTGCTAAAATATTCTTGGGTAAACAGTTGAAAAGATGGTCCTGACTCTACCGGGTCGGACAGGTCAGAGATAATCACATCCCACTTTTGAGATGTGCTATCTAGGAAGTTAATGGCATTGTCAATATTAACTGTGGTGCGGGGGTCATCAAAGGCGCGATCGCTCATTTCTGGCAAATATTTTTTAGAGGCTTCTACCACTTCTTGATCTAGGTCTACCATCACTACTTCTTCCACGGTATGCCAGCGCAAGACTTCCCGCACAGTCGCACCTTCTCCACCTCCTAATATCAGAACTTTTTGGGGGTTTCCATGATAAATTAAGGCGGGTTGCACTAAGGGTTCATGATATAAAAATTCATCAACTATAGATGATTGTAGTTTCCCGTCCAAAACCAAAACCCGACCATAAGATACTGTTTCTAAAATCTCCATTTTCTGATAGGCAGTCTGCTGAGAAAGTAGAACCCTGATCACACCATGAGCATAAATATCCCAAGATGTTATATAATCATTGAGCCACAAGTCGGCTGCTATCTGACTACCCACCATGAGTTATCCTCCTTGTTTATGGGTCAAATCCTACAGTAATTATAAATCATCTGGTTTCGGTCTTGTGGTTTAATGGTCCAATCATAGGGCTAGATCAGCCTGGGTATTTTCGGTTATGAATAGTGATTGATAGCATGGGGCTATCTATCCCACCAGTCCCTAGGTAACGGTGAACTTCAGGCGATATTATGACCATAGATATATGTCATCATCTCAGGTTTTATTGACACCTAAAAAACCCGGCTACAGAATGACTAAATTATCTCGATGTATGACAGTTTCCGCCCCCGCATAACCGAGAATTTCGGGTATTTGTTCAGAGTGACAACCTTTAATTCTCAGCATTTGGGAACTACTATAGTTAACTAAACCCCTGGCTATTTCTTGATGGTTATTATCACATAATTGCACAGAATCATGGGGGTTAAATTCTCCCTCAACCTTGATAACTCCTGCTGCTAGGAGAGACTTTCCCCCCTCTTTAATAGCTTTAATTGCGCCGGAGTCAAGGTAAAGTTTACCCATGGGAACTAAGACATTAGCGATCCAGTGGCGACGGGAATTTACGGGGCGAGATTGAGGTTCAAACTGAGTCCCGATCGCCTCTCCGGTGAGAATTTTTTGAAGATTAGCAGGATGTTTACCATCAGTAATGACAGTACGCACCCCGGAAGCGGTAGCGATACGCGCCGCCTCAATTTTAGTAATCATCCCCCCAGTCCCCCAACTGCTGCGGGAAGAACCCACGTCAACTTGAAATTCTTGTAACTGTTGAATATTAGTAACTAGATGAATAGGTTTAGCATGAGGATTACTGCGAGGGTCGGCGGAATAAAGGCTTTCGACATCAGTTAACATAAATAGCCAATCTGCCTCTACTAAACTAGCGACTAAAGCTGATAAAGTATCATTATCCCCAAACCGTAATTCATCGACAGCGACGGTATCATTTTCATTAACAATAGGAATGACACCCAATTTCAGCAGTTGTTGAAAGGTATTATAAGCGTTGACATAGCCGCTGCGTTGTACTAAATCTCCGCGAGTTAGCAGGACTTGGGCGATGGGTTGTTTGAGGGTAGTAAATAAATCATCATAAACCCTAATCAAGCGCCCCTGTCCGACGGCGGCGACGGCTTGTTTAAGGGCGATCGCCCTAGGTCTTTCGGTTAATCCCAGGCGATCGCGTCCTACACCCACCGCACCAGAGGACACTAAAACGACGCGATTTCCGTTCCTTCGTAGGTCGGTTAAAGTCTCTACCAGAGTCGCCAAGGTTGACAGCGCCAAGTGTCCAGTTTCCGACTGGGTTAAACTGGAGGTACCAATTTTCACAACAATAGTACAGGTCATAATTGGTATTGGGGGGGTCGGAAATGGGTTGTTAATTTTTCAAAACAGCGCCGAGGAGTTTAGATATCCAAACTTCGATAGATCGAGTTGAAAAAGATGTACCAGTTTGCATGGGGTCAACCATTGGTTCCACTAGAATTGTAAACATTCCCAAACGGTTTCCCGCCAGAACATCGGTAAATAGGCGATCGCCAACCATCGCAATTTGAGCGGTGGGGATATCCATAGCATCGACGGCTTGACGAAGTTTGCGGCGGGAGGGTTTAGCCGCCGCGTTAATGTATGGTAAACCCAGGGCGTTAGCAATACCACTAATGCGAGTCTGGCTGATATTGTTGCTAACTAACCAGAGGGAAAATAGGGGTCTAACATTTTCTACCCACTCTCGCAACTCATCAGAGACTTCCTGGGTGGTTATAGGGACTAAAGTTTCATCGACATCTAACACCAGTCCTTTGAGATCATACTGATGAAGGATATCAGGTATAAGCTGCATAATCGAGTCGCCCAGAACCAGATCTGGTTCTAAAAGTTTTCCCCAGGACATAGCTGATTGTAGAGTTTAACTCTACTATCCTACATGAAAACAGAGTAATTCATCACATTTTTATTGATTAGCCAGTTGTCGTTCGACTTCTGCGATCGCCGCCTGATGTTCTTCTCCGGTGCGGCTAAAGATATGAGTACCATCATACCGAGCCATAAAATAGAGGTAATCTGTTTCGGCTGGATTTAGGGTAGCCTTTAAACTAGCCACACCTGGGGAGGCGATCGCTGTTGGTGGGAGTCCCACATTCAGATAAGTATTGTAAGGTCCCGGAGTTTCCACCTGTCTAAAAGTGAGGGGTTGGTCAACAGTTTGGCGAATCCCCAAGCCATATTCTACGGTAGGATCTGCTGCTAATGGCATTCCCATTCTGAGGCGATTATGAAACACCCCAGAAATCAAATCCCGTTCATCAGCCACCACCGCCTCTTTTTCCACAATACTAGCCAGTGCTACCCATTCATTAAGATCAAGATTGTGTCTGTCTCGGCTTTGTTGATAAATTGGTAGCGCCACCCTTTCAAATTGAGTTAGCATCTGGTTAATCACGGTTTTGGGCGTAATCAAATCACTAGCCACCACATAGGTATCAGGATATAAATATCCTTCCAGTAGGGGTAATCCTTGCGGCAACCATGGATATTGATCATAGGGTATTTGTTGAGCTTGTGCGATAAACTCCTCGGCTGAAAAGAACCCTTGTGCTTGGAAATATTCGGCCATTTCCCGAATCGACCACCCCTCTGGAATGGTAAAGCTGGTTTGCATCACTTCCCCAGTCCAAATGCGATCGGCAATGTCACCGAGGGACTCCGTAGGGGATAACTGGTAATTTCCCGCTTTAAATTCTCCATCTGGGTCTCGGAAAACCAACCACCTAGACCATAACCGCCATGCTGTCGATGATCTAATCAAGCCAGCGCTTTCCAAATCGAGGCCAATTTGTTGGCTGGATGTTCCTGGGGGAATTGAAATCTGGATAGCAGTTTCTGCGGCCGCATTTTCCCCGATCGCATCTCCATCTATGTGAGGAGAACTAGCCCAACTCCACCAACTCCATCCTTGCCAACCACAAAATCCCCACACTAATGGTACTATGGCGAAATAAAAAATACCTTTAGAAATCCGTCCCATAACCTATTCTATCAATCACTAACAACTACTTCTGCTTAATTAGCAGTTCGGCTTTTAACTAAAATCTCCAAATAGTTTCTCCTCAATCATCGGTAGTAGTGGTTCAATTTTATCTAATTCTTCAGAAGACAGCAATTGTGGCTCACCTTTCGGATTCCTACGAGCCAAAATAAAAAATGGATCGAGGGGGGTATAAATGCCGTATTCTTGTTCTTCATGATAAAAAGTTGTGAGCATCAACAGTTCCTCATAATCTTCCTCGTCCCCCCCACCAGAACCATTACCGTCTACATCATTATCAAAAATGTCCTCTGGTAATTCCCCAGCGACAGTCAAGGTGACTGCTGTACGTTTCAGGGTGAGGTTCTGTTCTTCCAGAACTACTTTCGCGGTGGCGAAAATGCTATCGATGACGGCTTCTGACTCTACCGGAACCGCCACCTCTTCATCCTCATCATCAGACCAAGTGAGGATTTCCACGGGGGTATCGAGGGGAAGCAGCAAAATATATTCTTCCCCGTCTAGGCTAAAAGATGACTCAATGGTGCATTCAATGGATCGCCCTTGTTCATCAGTTAGGGTAGTGGCCTCTGGTTCGGGGATATTCTCGTCGGAAAATTGGGATGGCATGATTTTTGAAAGTAGTATGGTTGCTCAAAAAAATAAGGCAATCAGAATTATACCAATGGGTACAATTGATACAGATCCACTTGTACCAGAAAGAATAACATAACAGTGATCCCTTAACCCCTAGGATTTGTGGCGGCGTTGATCGAGCCACTGTTGCAGAATCAAGGCGGCCGCTTTGCGGTCAATCAGGGCTTTATTCTCAGACAGGGGGATTTTTTGGCCTTTTAACATTTCTTCGGCCTCAATGGATGTTAAGCGCTCATCAAAATATTCTACGGGTAGAGCGAGGGATTTTTGCAGTCGTCGGGTATATTTTTGGATCTGACGGGCTTGGGTTCCTAACTCTCCATTGCTCAAATAGGGTAAACCGACGACTAAAATTTGCACCTGGCGCTGTTGGATTATGGCCTGAAACTGGGCTAAGTCCGCCTCAAAGTGGGTGCGGACAATGGTAGTTAATCCGGTGGCGATTAAGCCGGTACCATCACAGCCAGCTACTCCAATGCGACGGCGACCAATATCTAAGCCTAGGGCTGATATATAGCCTTTGGGGGTGATATCATTCATTGCTCGCGCCTGGTTTAATTTGGGTCTGATGCACCACTCTCGGCGATGTTTTGGGGTTGCATTTTGGCGGAGGAATCAGCAGTGCTGGTCTGACCTGGATGGGTATGATGGCGATCCATTGGTCCTAGCCATGACATTCCCCCCGGAACTGGCTTTCTCGATGGTTGCAAACTTTGGAGAACTTCGGACCATTGGAGAGGTTCGGCGATCGTTTTTGACTCACGCAATTTGTGCCAAACCGATCGCGACATTAGCAGGGTGTGTTCCACGGGCTCGGCTCCGACTTTTTGTAAATAGGCTTCGCGTTCGGGTTGATAATCCACGGAAGCCAGTCGCAGGGACTGAGGCGGAAAATCTTGGACTAATTGAGCCATTTGACATAAAAGTTCGGGGTATAACCAAGTATAGGCGGGATGAACGGTTAACTCGGCTTGATGGGGTTGGCGACCATCTCGACACAGTTGGATTTGAAAATAACCGATCGCCGCCTTGCGTTGAGGTTCAAACACATAACCGCTGACCTGTTCGACTCCATCAAGCCATTGTCGCACTCCATCGGCGATCGCTCTGATCACATTAGTTTGAAAATCGAGAATATGGCGATCGAACACCTGTCGGACTTGAGGTGGCATAGAAACCGTATCTAATTGATACAACAATTGAGCATCAGCATTACTGACCGGAAGTAGATTAGGGACATCCGCCACAGATTGGGCTAAATCAGCCAGCAATTCAGGTTCTACGGACCAGTAAGTGATTTTAGCCAGGGGTTGGAAGCCATTTTGTCGATACAGCGCCAAATCATCTTTATCGTTAACATTGACCTCCAAAACCCAGGTTCTGGCTTCCCAAATAGTTTCAAAGCAGTATCGCAACAGTTGGGAACCAATACTACCGGAATTAGTGGCCGGGTCTACGGACACTCGCTGAACCCGCCAGGTGCTACGGGTACGGTTGAAGGGGGAAACTCTGATCACTCCTTGAACCTGTCCCCCCTGTTCGGCTACATAGGTATTAAATAGGTGCTGACAGGGGTTGGGAAACCAACTCAGAAATCGGAGTAAGCCATACCAGAGTCGAAGTTGTTTGATTTCCGGGTCGATGGCGGGGTCTTCGCGCCATGGCTCATCTACCGGGCGCGTGAGCTGAGACAAACGCTCAAAAGCCTCTAAATCGCGATATTGAAAGGGGCGAATTGTCGCCTGAGTTTGATTGGGAGAAGGAAATAAATTCATGTACCTCCTGGGGTTTGGGGGTGTTGGTAGATCATTATTCAAGGCTTTGATCAGATTCGGGACGGATCAGAACTAATGGGGTGCGCTCATCAGCATTTCCGGCGGGATTGCTTCTGAGCGATCGCTCCACTAAAGCCGTAGATAAACCAGAAGTCGCTGCCAATATTTTAACGGCTTTCAAGTCGTTAACGTCTACAATGGCTGCTTCTAGTCCCGTGGCTTGGCGAATACGGTTAACTACTCCTTCAGGGTCTTCTGGACCCAGGACAATAAATTGATCGTAAGGTGGTAGGGTTCCGGTAACATCATCAATAAGGCGTGCTTGTTCCCCGGCTAATTCGTAAAACCCGCCCCGATGACCTAATACTTTGCCAATCGCACCTCCGACAAAGGCTCCCAAAACCCGCACCGGACCGACTATATCCACTAGGGTTTGCAGTCCGCAGGCGGTGGCTAGGCTGGAGGTGGGCATAAAAAAGTAACAAACTCGGCGGGCTACCCATCCGGGTTTGACTTCGGTTGGGTGGCGGAACTTACCTTGAATTAAGGCTAGGGGAGTTTCTCCCATTGTAACAATATCTCCGGGTTTGGCGTGTGGCATCACATAACGCTGCACTACTTCGACGGGATCATCTAGTTGGGCCAGGAGATGGGTGCGGATCGGGAATACTTGACCGCCGCCTTCTACGGGGCGAGGAGTGGGGGGAATTTGCGGATCTGGGTATTGCATGGGAATCACCAAATGGCGGACTTTGGGTATTCTGCCTTGGGGTCCGTAGGTGACGTAGCGAATTTGTACCCAAGCTGACTGGAGTTCCTTGATGTTTGGGCTTTGAATGTCGATAATTGCTTGGAATCGGGTGATTTTACGCGCTTTGACGATATAGGCTAACCAGTAATCATCGGCTCTCGGTTTGGTGTCTTCATGGGCGGCAATGATGCGGGTGTTTACCCTGGTATGGGCTAAACTGCCATCGGATAGGAGTTTGACTTTGGCTGTGACCTCCGGCACCATTATTTCTAGGGTCTTGGTCCGGTTATATAGTTCAAATTCTCCTTTGAGCAAGAGTCTTTGGGGTTCTGTGAGTGTCTTTTCCCAATTGATGGCTCTTAGTTCTAAGTCATTACCCGGACGGTTACGATGCTGCCATTCTAAGGCAATTAAAATGATGGCGATCGCTACTACCATGGCGATCGCTAACGATAAAATCAGATTTACAATAATCACACCAGCCCCCCAATAAAGCTATCAAACATGAATGAACTAGGGGTCGAGAATAGAGTCGCCTCTATCCCCTCCCATTCAGAACCGGACATGAGACTTTCACCTCATCCGGCTCTAGTGGTGCTTCCACATCCCGATAATTGGCATAGACACGAAAAACTTCATGATGTGACGCACGCGCAGACTGTTCCATTGTTAAGGACACAGCGTTAGCCTCATCCAAGGCTGTCTTATCATCGTGACAATGGCGGTGTAGTAGTTGAAGGTTTTTGTACTCATCCTTTCCGCCTTGACTTCTGGGATGTATGTGGTCAACTTCAACTAAATCTGATGGGGTAAAGTATTGCCCGCACCAGTTACACTTACCTTTTTGCTTTTTGAGTAGTTTTGCTACCCTGTTTGGTGTTCCAATTGCCTGTTCTTTCCTGGTTGCCCAGTAAGTCCAGTTTCCGTCATAAAGAAGTGTTGCTTCCGGGCGGATTAGGGTGTGTCTGACAATCGAGGTGTAGCTATGTTTCCATAGCGTTTTCCCGTCCTTAGTCTGGAATAACCAGGTCTCATGTCTTTCTTTCCCATTACTGAGCGCTACCTTTCCAGGTCTGAAATAATTACTCAGTTTTTCATAACTTGCCTTTCCACATCTTGTAACTGTCCATGCCCTTAACATTTGCCAGATTACACAGTCTAGTTTGTTGAAGGTTTCTAATGAAACTACCCCTGAATAGTAATTATACCATCCTCGGATAATCGGGTTTAGTTTGCTAATCAGGGCTGATTGGGGTGCTGTTTTATGTTGTTTAATCACACCCTTAATCACTTCTGTATGGGCTTTAACTGCTTTCTTACTGGGTTTTATGTGGGTTTTGTATCCCAACACCTTTTTTTGTGCACTTTTCCCAGATTTATGTTTTCCCACAGGATACTGCCTGATGTTGAATCCTAAAAAGTTGAACCCTGGTTCTTCTGTTTTTCCGTCATATTCGTTATGGTCGAAAGGGAAGTCGCCTTCCCCAACTCCACTTCCAAACCGTACTTGAGACTTTCACCTCATACGGCTCCTGATGTGGATACCCCTTTGTCATTAGGAACAGGGTTACAACCCCCTGCTTTCGTACTTCAACTTTCAAAGCTATATGCCTGCGTTAGTCTTTAAACTCGCTGCCATTAAACTCCTACTTATCGCAGTATCTATATCCACACCGTGACTAGTGGGCATATCCTAACCATTACAGTTAGGCATTAGCTTTCAGTCACATCCTTTCCCCTTAAAGGCATACGCTTACACTT
>NZ_JARPLC010000024.1:36334-48681 GCF_032350395.1 Limnospira sp. PMC 289.06 | reverse complement strand
CTAGGAGGTTATTTCAGGCATTGCAGCCTTATTTGACTCCTAAACGTCTCGCACTCTTCTCGCTTATTATACCATATTGCCCTAAAATATTAACCTAATTTGAGATTAAATCATGCTCTAAATTTGACGCTCTCATGTCAAGGGTAGCTTGAAACGAACCACAATCATCATTTCTAGCTGCCATCTGTTTAAAATTATGGGCTGGTTGGTAATAACCCCAGGTTAACAAATTTACGAGGGTTTTTGGGACTTAAAGGGCGATGTGGTTACACCTAAATTGGCTTGCTGTTGCCTTTTCACCTAGCAAAGATTTAACAGTTAGGTAAAGGGATGATATCATGTCGATGGAATTCACTCGTCGCGAAAAGGTAAGTTGGCATGGCATCAGTGTCTGTATCTCCCGTTGTACTAATCATATTAGACGGTTGGGGCTATCGTGAACAAACGGACGGAAATGCCATTGCTGTTGGCAATACCCCTGTGATGGATAGCCTTTGGACTGCTTATCCTCGAACATTAATTCAGGCTTCTGGTAAGGCTGTCGGCTTACCAGAGGGTCAGATGGGCAACTCAGAAGTTGGTCACTTGAATTTAGGTGCGGGACGAGTGGTTCCTCAAGAGTTGGTGAGGATTTCTGATGCGGTCTCGGATGGCAGTATTCAGAATAATCGGGCTTTGAGTAAAGTTTGCGAGGAAGTTCGTCAGCGAGAGGGTAAGTTACATTTAATGGGTTTATGCTCCGATGGGGGTGTGCATTCCCATGTAGACCATATCCTGGGATTGCTGGATATGGCTAAGGCTAAGGGGTTGTCTAATGTCTGTATTCATGGGATTACTGATGGCCGTGATACTAACCCTAATGATGGAATTAAGGTTCTTCAACAAATTGAAGACTACACTAAGGAAATAGGGGTGGGGCACATTGCGACTATTAGCGGCCGTTACTATGCTATGGATCGTGATAATCGATGGGACCGGGTAAGGAAGGCTTATTCGATCATGACTACCGATGGACCACAGAGCGATCGCACTATAGCTGAGATCATGAGGGAATCCTACGGAGAGGGTATCACAGATGAGTTCATTAACCCTATTAGAGTAGCACCAGGGGCTGTAGAACCCGGAGATGGGGTGATTTTCTTTAATTTCCGACCCGATCGCGCTCGACAGCTTACTCAAGCCTTTGTGATGGAGGATTTTGATGAGTTTGAACGGGAACTGATCGAGCCTCTGAGTTTTGCGACTTTTACTCAGTATGATCCCAACTATCCGGTGGATGTAGCTTTTGAGCCCCAAGGACTCGATAATATCTTAGGACAAGTAATTGCTGATCATGGGTTGAAACAACTGCGGACGGCGGAAACCGAAAAATATGCCCATGTGACTTATTTCTTTAATGGTGGTTTGGAACATCCTTTTGAGGGGGAAGATCGAGAACTGATTCCTAGTCCGGCGGTCGCCACCTATGACCAAAAACCGGAGATGTCTGCGGAGGAAGTGACAGAAGTTGCTCTTGAGGGTATCGATAAGGGGATTTATTCTCTGATTGTGATCAATTATGCTAACCCTGATATGGTGGGTCACACGGGGATGATGGATGCGGCGGTTAAGGCGATCGAAACGGTCGATCGCTGTTTAGGGGAATTGTTGGCAGGTATTTCTAAAGCTGGGGGAACAGCGATTATTATTGCTGATCATGGTAATGCTGAATATATGTCGGATGAACAGGGTAATCCCTGGACTGCTCACACTACTAACCCGGTGCCTTTTATTCTGGTTGAAGGGGAGGGGCGGAAAATTCCCGGCCATGGTACTGATGTACCTTTGAGAAGTGATGGCTGTTTGGCGGATATAGCTCCGACTATTTTGGAAATACTGGAGTTACCGCAACCTCCAGAAATGACTGGAACTTCAATGATTGTTAAATCTGAGTTGTCGCTGACGGAAAATCGTAGTCCGGTCAGGGTTAGGCTTTAAGGTGAAATTGGTTGAGGGGGGCCGGGATAATTAATAATTAATTGCCCTGTTCCCTGCTAGGCTTAATTCCTCAGAGGGTTGACAGGGGGTGGCAACTAATGATAGTATTTTTATATACCAAAATATAATTGCAATCTATTAACAAAAAATAAAATTGTCAATACTCCCATTATCTATAATAATAGCACGAGTGAACGCCGTAAAGCAACCCCCCCAGTGAGAGGAATTTTTTTAACATTTCTTAACTTTTCTTTACAAAAGTTAACATAAGAGAAACATCAGAGATGAGTGGCTCCTAGTCTTCTAACTGGGTAAGGCTAGGCTGTGCATTTTTGATGCGGCGTTCTTGGGAAAGAATAATGAGTGTAGCTAAGGTGGACACGAACAACATCATGAGTGCGGCGACTGAGGCTTGGGTAAAGGCTACACTTTCTGCTGTGGCTTGCCAAATTTGAGTGGCTAAAGTACGAAAACCGATGGGAGAGAGTAAGAGAGTGGCTGGTAATTCTTTAATGGAGGTTAGGAAGATTAACATAGCGCCACTGATCACGCCAGGACGAACGAGTGGTAAGGTGACTTGACGTAGAGTTTGCCAGGGTGTGCGTCCCAAAATACGGGCAGATTCTTCTAGGTTTGGGGATACTTGAAGTAGTGAGCCGCGCAATGTTCCGACGGCTTGAGGAATGAATAAGACTAGATAAGCAAAGATCAACATGGGAAGTTGTTGATAAAGCCAGGGTACATAATTGGCTCCAAAGAAGACGAGGGAGAGTGATACGACAATTCCCGGCATTCCAAAACCGATGTAGGATGTGCGCTCTAAGGTGGCTGTGAGGCGGCTAGGAAAGCGGACGGCGAGAATGGCGATGGGGAGTGCAAACAGGGTAGAAATGATGGCTGCTAGACCTGAGCTATAGATGGAGTTATAGGCGGCGGGTAACATCATGGTGATTAATTCTATGGGGTTTTGACCTACTCGTAAGCCACGCCCTAACCAGAAGAATAAAACTCCGAGGGGCATTACTAGGGAAAATAGTGTGATGAGGATACAAAAACCGAGGGCTAACCAAGTCCAGCGACCTAGGGGAATCAGGGGTTGTTGATGTTGACTAGCTGAACCTCTACTATAATAGGCGGCTCGCGATCGCGCTCGATATTCTAGCAATAAAATCAACCCGACTAAGGCGATTAATACTAGGGATAAGGCGGCGGCCATACTACGGTCAAAACTGGTGCGATATTGTAAAAAAATGACGTAGGTAAAGGACTCAAAGCGCATGAGTGCGGGAGTTCCAAAGTCTTGGAGGGCATAGAGTGAGACGAGTAGAGACCCGGCGGCGATCGCCGGGCGCAGTTGTGGTAAGGTGACTCGCCAGAAGGTTTGATAGGGAGTATATCCGAGAACCCGTGAGACTTCTTCCATGGCTGGGTCCATGCCTTGTAAACTCGATCGCACTGTGAGCAATATGTAAGGGTAGGAAAATAGTGTGGTGGCGATAATTACTCCAGCCCAGCCATAAATAGAGGGTAAGCGTTGGACTCCGAAGGGTTCGAGGAGAATTTGGATCATACTACCACGGGGTCCGGCGAAGGCTAATAGGGCAAAACTGCCTACATAGGTGGGGATAGCTAGGGGTAAGGTGGTGACTACTGACCAAAAACGCCGCCCTGGTAAATTGGTGCGTACTATTAGAAATGCTAGGGGAATGGCAATCAAGGCAGATAGGAGTGTGACAAAGAAGGCCATACCTATGCTGTTAAAAAATACCTGAATGGTGCGGGGTCGGGATATAAGGGCGATGAAGGGGGCTAATCCAATGCCCATTGCCCTAATTACTAGGTAAACGAGGGGTAATGCCATGCCTAAAGCGACTATGGCAGCCATGATGACTAAAAAAATAGGAGGATGCGATCGCCTGGTGGATAAGTAGCTAGTTGAGGATAATGTTTGCTTTAGGTTAATAGTCATTTAATGAAAAAATTAGTGAGGATATTATATGGGAAAGTAGGCGAAGAAATCAGGAAGGGGTCTAGTGCTTCCTGATCAATGGGATGGGATTCTTTGGTTATAAAACCCCTGCTGAACGCAGCAACTCTAGTGTTCCTTCTAAGTCTTCTAAGTCACTGAGATCGATATCTGGGGGATTAATCTGAGCAATAGGAATCTGTCCGTCTGGTGGTTGAATGCCATCAATTAAGGGATATTCACTATTCCCTTGGGCGAAGTGTTGTTGTGCTTCTGGACTAAGCATAAACTCGATAAAGGCGTATGCTGCTTCGGGTTGGTCTGTGCTATCGATAATAGCGACTCCGGCTATATTGATCATAGAACCTACATCGCCGGTGGGATAGTGATAGGATACGGGGAAATTGGGATCTTCGGCTTTAAAGCGGAACAAGTAATAGTTATTTGTCAATCCCAGGTCTACTTCACCGCGCCCCAAGGCTTCGACAAGGGTTGTATTATTGCGATAGACCTGGGGGTTATTGGCTTGCATGGCTTCTACCCATTCTCTAGCGCGTTCTTCGCCTTCATGCTTTCGTAGGGCGGTAACAAAGGATTGAAAGGAGCCGTTAGTTGGAGCCCAGCCAATGCGTCCTGACCATTCGGGTTGTGTAATTTCCCAAATTGAGTTAGGAACTTGATCGCTGCTGAGTAGATCTGTATTGTAGTTAAATACGCGAGCGCGTCCGGTAATACCAATCCATTGTCCTTCGCGAGAGCGGAACCTAGGGTCTACTTGATTGAGTAAGGTTTCTGGAATGGGACGGGTGCGCCCTTCTCTTTGTAGAGCGCCTAAAGCTCCTGCATCTTGAGCAAAATAAATATCGGCTGGGGAATTTTGACCTTCTTCTAAGATGGTGGCGGCTAATTCGGCTGTATCCCCATAACGGACATTGACTTGAATGCCAGTTTCGGCTTGAAATCGCTGAAACATTGGACCAATTAGGTCTTCTGCACGACCAGAATAAACGACTAAGGTTGCACCTGTTGTACCATTGGTGGCGGTTGGATCGATGGTTGTTTGTTGTTGACCACAAGCGATCGAGATGGCACTGGTGGCTATTGCTAACCCAATTAAAGAGATAACTTTTCTTCGTTTCATGTAATTTTTTTCCCAAGTGTCAAGGTGAGCTGATATTCATAATATTTCTCAATTGCTGAGATATGATCGGCTCTAGGAATTGATTTGTTCTGGCACAGCCAGGGTGTTATATGGATATTGATGGTTGGTTGATAGTCTGTTATGAGCAGCACCAAACCTGGGACTTTCCTAAAAATGGGCTACCATTCTGGCTTGAGTCCCACCAGCTAATTCAAAGTTATTATAAATTAGTCTGGACTTTAATAAGAATAGTTGTCAATGTGCTGTCTGTCAATATGGCAGATCTGGAGGATATTAGCTTAGGGTTAGGGGCCAGGGATATGGGGCGTGACAGGGAGGGGACAGGGGGGGGTCGCGTTTAACAGCAAATAAGTCTATTGTTGTATAAAGATTTATAAAGTTTTCGGAAACGCGGTCTGCGTTTCATATCTGTTTGAGGAGTCCCATGAAGCAACTTCTGATGCAAGAGCGATTTTTTCTGACCATCCATATCCTGTCCACCCTGTTTGGTCTAGCGGGACTGCTAATAGTTCTACCTAATCCAGAACTAATTATTAACCTACCCCCCATAGGACAAAGTTTCTTTCAACTGAGTATGGCAGGGGGAGGAGTAGCTTATATTGTGTTTGGAGCGATCGCAGTTAGTTTATACGCCTATCGCACCCTAGGGCTGGCTACGACGCTAGGATTTATGGTGCCATCTATTGTCCTATCCCTGAGTAGTGAACTGCTGGGGACTAGCACAGGTTTTCCTTTCGGTCATTACCAATATCTAAACGGTTTAGGCTATAAAATCGCGGATCTAGTTCCGTTTACGATTCCCCTATCCTGGTTTTATATGGGTTTAACCTGCTACCTACTAGCGAGGGGTGGCTTGAAGGTGAGGCTGGGTTCAAGTTGGGTGCGTCATGTAGCAGCTTTAGCGGTGGCGGCGATTTTATTAACGGCTTGGGATTTAGTCCTAGACCCGGCTATGAGTCAAGCACCTTTTCCGTTTTGGCAATTTCAAGATGTAGGGGAATTTTTTGGAATGCCTTATCGTAATCTTACGGGATGGATGGGGACGGGTTTGGTGTTTATGACGGTGGCGGCGGTTTTATGGAGAGGTAAGCCGATTGTTTTATCTCGATCTGTGTTGACTCTACCTTTACTGGTGTATTTGACTAACTTTGGCTTTGGGGCGGTAATTACGGTGGTGGCTTTAGATCCTAAGTTTCTACTACCGACTCTATTAAGCGTATTATTTGGTGTGATTCCGGCGATCGCTTTATGGTGGACTGCAATCGGACCAGATATGGCTACCTTAGAACCGGATTCTGAATCGCCGGAGGTGGCTGATTCTCCTATGAATGCGATCGCTAAATAACCCCAGGCGATGATGATTGTGGTCGGTGGCTTTCCTATGACAATTTAGGATTAACCCCCGACCCATTTTGTGATTTAGTCAAAAATCTACCCTAAATGGCTCTATCCGTTATTAGACGATGGTTAGAGCCATTTACTATGGTGAGCAATGTTGAATAATTAGTCAAGTGTATAGCGACAGAAAGCCATGGAAATAATAATAGGCGATCGCCATAGATTTGTCAACGCCCTAGGCCCTAGGGGGTGAGGATAAATTCAAGAATAGTCCGTCCCCCCAGGCTAAGAAAATGAGCGAGAAACTGCTAGAAACGGAAAGTGGTTCTGAGAGTCCCTACGAAAATATTAGCATTGTGGCTATTGTGATCAGGGTTAGTGACGACAAAGAAGCCGGGAGTGATGGAAATGTAGTCATTGAAGGCATAGCGATAGAAGGCTTCAATATGGAAGGAAGTATCGCGGTCTTCCAAAGCTCCCCGGTCGTGGTTCGTAACTTTGGGGGGCATTCCGATAATAATACCACCCAAATCTCCTTCGCTGAAGGCATCGGGGAAGCCCATAGTGACAGCCCAGTTAAGAATTGTCGCACTATCACTGCCATTTCTTTGTTGATGAGCCCAGGTAGCACCAAACCAGCCACCTAACTGGAATTTGTCAAGGACGCGCCAGTTAAATTGTAAACCTAAGTTATCGCTGCTGGTGGCATTGTTTCCAAAGGGACGCTCAGAAATCCAGCTTCCTGTGCCGCCAGCAATATTCACGTCTTCAGTGCTAAAATACTTGCGGGCGTACTCGACGGCAAAAGCGAGGTTTCGATTGGGTTCATAAACTAACTGAGCGCCAGCGCTATTGCTACCATTAAATAAGCCATTGCTTTGGGTAGCATCAGAAGCATTACCGGCTAAATAAGCTAGATTAAGTTTAAAGCGAGGTTGACTACCAAAGGTGAAGTTAGCGCCAGCACCTGCACCACCGGGTCCTCGAAATACGGCGGGGTTCCGTCGTCCAAACCGAGAAATTGATCCGGCGGAGGCACTTTCAAGGGGTGAGAGTACATCAAGAATATTGTCTATTCCCAGAGCATTAGCGCCTACCCAGAAGCGGGCTTTACCATCAAAAGCGGGGAAACGGTAGTTTAGATCATCTAGTCGGAAACCATTGCTCCTGCCGTCAATGGAAGTGCGAGCCATTAATGTATTATTGAGACCAAAACTTCTCAGGTTGGGAATGTCTACGGCTTCTAAGCGAATTCTCAGCCTGTCTCGACCGCTAAAGCTGCTATCAAAGTTGAGACGGCTGCGGTAGCCGAGATAGGTTTGGGTGGGGTCATCACTGGCTCGGCCAAAGGGTCCCCCTGCTACATTATGACGAGAGCGATCGCCAAAGCTATCTCCTGCCCAAAATACTACTTCGCCACTAAGTTTGGTGGTGGTTGAGAATTGGTTAGCTTCTAATTCGGCGGTTCTGGCTTCTAGGGCATATACGCGACCCCTTAAAGTGGCTAGTTCTGCTGCAAATTCTTCCTGTAGTCGTTGGATAACTGCTAGGTCTTCACGAGTTACGAGATTAGCTACAGAAGCGGCAATTAGTTCATTAACTCGCTCTAAACAAGCATTTAAACCAGCAGCAAACTCAAAACGAGTCATGGCTCGGTTTCCCCTAAAGGTTCCGTCGGGATAACCTGCGATACAGCCATAGCGCTCAACTAAGGACTGTAGGGCTTGGAATGCCCAGTCTGTGGGTTGCACGTCTGACAACTGGGAAACAGAAGTTACCTGTTCCATGGAGTCTTCTAAGCCACTGTATTGGTTGATTTGCTCGATACCTAAGATGGTGATTTCTGGATCGGTTTCTGGCTGTGTTTGAGCTAATTCTACGGGTTGGCTTGGAGGCTCGGATTGATGGGCGATCGCCAGATTAGACTCTGGGCTGATAGAGTCTTCTATGTCTTCAGTAGTTACGGGAGCTACTTGAGATGTAATATCAAATTTAGTGGCTATTTTTTCTGTGGCTAAGGCGGAACCTGCACTTAGAAGCAGGGCTGCACCCACCAAGCTGGGACTGTGCTTGAGGGTCTTCCAAAGAATTTTGTTTGTCATTTCTAATCTCACACCAACGCAAAAACATCTGAAAATGGGTTAATGGCTGTAGTTCTTGGGTCACTACACCATTAATTGAGAGTTTTTCTACAGATTGGGGTTGTCTAATTACTTAGAAACCTTTTCCAGTAAGCATCTGAACCCTTTAAATCATGGATAGGGCTCTGGGTATGGCTCTGGGAACCAATTGCAAATGACTCTCTTTAAGATGTTTATATCATGAAAGTTAATTTTTCAAGCTAATGATTCTCAATTAGTTGACAGCCTTGGCCCAGCCTTGGCAAATTAGTTAAGTTTAGCTAATGTATGGCTGCGAATAGTTTTGATTTTCCAAAGAATGTTAAGAATTCATAAGTTTTTATTGATAACTTCTATCAAAAGATTGAGGAGATGATGGGGGTTTTGGTATGGTGTAGGAAATGGCTCCCAAGGGGTGATTGTGTCTATATGCAAAAAAAGAGGCGGAAACGCCTATTTTTACGGGGTTTAAAATATTTGGTGGCTAAAATTTCAAAATAGCGATGCACCTGTAGGGGCGGGTGCTAAATCAGCCAGGGGAAAAACCCACCCCCGGAGAAAAAGCGATCGCCTAAAATGGGCATCTTGACAAAAATCAGATTGTATGTATAGAGGTTGGGATGTTTTCGGGGTGAGTGGGAGGGGAGGGGGGATAATCGATAAGATTATCATCCCCCTCCGGGGTAATGAGATTAGAAGTCTAACTGCTGAAGCATCCAGAAGCCAGCAAAGGATTCGGAATTAGGGTCAGACTGAATAGCCAAAAAATGCACATTTTTAGCGGAGAGCTTGGCTTGTTCAAAATTCCGGGCTTCGGTCTGGGTTTTAGAGTCGGTGAGGTTAGCCAAAATCCAACTCTCATTTTCCCCGGTTTCCAAAATCAGGCTAGGGCGGGGAGTTTCCAGGAGTCGCAGAAAAGCTAACTCTAACCCAGACATCCAGGCGGCTAGGGGTATGGCGCGGGTAGAGAAAATAATCAGACCGGGAACGAGTGTTTCGGGAGATAGCCCCATCATGGGTAAACTGAAGGCTTCGCCAAAGCCGATATCCCATTCAGGCATATCTTGAAAGGCGGCGGCTTCTAAAGAAACGATCGCCCACTGTTCCCCCTGAAGTGCATCTGGTAGGGGCTGAGGTTCACCGGAGACAAACTGCACTGAGGGGTTAGTTCCTTCCTGATAGTTAGGATAGGTGGGATAAACTTTGTCGATGCGTTCTTGTAGCCACTGAAACAGTGTATAGGTGCGACGACTAGCTGATGCGGGGATATCTAACCCTTCAGCAGCTTTAGAGATCATATTCGCCATGGGACGGCGGAAAAAACGAATTTTGGATGGTGGTAATGGTGCTTGAGCGATCGCTTCTTCAATAGCTCCCTGCAACCAGATAGAGTTAACCTGGGTACTGGGACAAAATTGTGTATAGCGGAATAGAGACTCAGGGCGCGATCGCACATCCAGGGGGGTTTCACAGATAATCACCTCCCATACTTTTTTTCCGTCTTCGTCCCGCAGCGGACGACTGTAAAAATCCAGTTCCCAAATCGTTCCCTTCATTGGATGCTAAAAACTCGCTATGTATACTAAACTCAAACTTCTATTGTCCCATTAAAATGATGGTAACAACAAGGTTGTTCAATTAACCCTGGTTCATGGTATAATGAGAAGTTATGAGTAAAGACAGTAACGGATACAAAATCCTCACCGATAACCGTAAAGCTCGCTATCTGTACGAGATCCTAGATACCTACGAAGCCGGAATTGAACTGAAAGGCACGGAGGTTAAGTCGATCCGGGCGGGTCGTTCTAATTTGCAGGATGGTTATGCGTTGGTGCGGGATGGAGAGGTGTGGCTGATTAATGTTCATATCTCCCCTTATGAGAATACGAGTAATTTCTTTAATCATGATCCGCGCCGTACCCGAAAGTTGTTGCTACATCGCCAGGAAATTAATAAGCTGATTGGACAGGTAGAACAAAAGGGCCTGACCCTGGTTCCTCTGAGAATGTATCTGAAACGGGGACGGGTTAAGGTGATGATTGGACTGGCGCGAGGTAAGAAGTTGCACGACAAGCGAGAGACAATCCGACGCAGGGATGATGCGCGGTCTATGCAACGGGCGCTAAAGCAGTTTTAATAGATAATGGACGGGGAACTTAGGCGATGAATCAGGACATGGATGCTAATATGCGAGTTGAACGCGATAGCATGGGGGAAATTCAAGTCCCCAACGATCGCTATTGGGGAGCGCAAACTCAGCGATCGCTTCATTATTTTTCTATTGGTACTGATTTAATCCCCCCAGAGGTGATCGCGGCTTTTGGTATTCTCAAAAAGGCGGCGGCGTTGACTAATCAAGAGTTGGGAAAACTGCCCCCAGATCTGTCAGAATTGATTATACAGGCGGCGCAACAGGTAATTGAGGGTAAGTTATCGGAACATTTCCCCCTGCGGGTGTGGATGACTGGAAGCGGTACTCAATGTAATATGAATGTAAATGAGGTGATTGCTAATTGGGCGATCGCTTCTGTGGGCGGAAAAATGGGCAGCAAAAACCCTATTCATCCCAATGACCATGTTAATATGTCTCAGTCGTCTAACGATACATTTCCGACGGCTATGCACATCGCAGCAGCTTTGGCGTTTCATCAGCGCCTAATTCCTAAAGTCCGAAAAATGCGAGATGCTCTGGCTCAGAAATCCGCAGAATTTAACGATATTGTCAAAATTGGTCGCACCCATTTACAAGATGCTGTTCCCCTGACTTTAGGACAGGAGTTTTCCGGCTATGTGGCACAACTAGATGCCGACCTAAAACGCATTGAGATGGTTTTACCTGATTTGTATGAATTAGCTATTGGTGGAACCGCTGTAGGAACCGGATTAAATGCGCCGCCTGGGTTTGCGGAAAGGGTGGCGGAACACATTGCCGAAATGACCTGTTTACCCTTTGTTTCAGCACCCAATAAATTTGCGGCTATGGCGGCTCATGATGCCATAGTTATGGCGAGTGGTGCGTTAAAAACTTTAGCCTGTTCTTTGATGAAAATTGCCAATGATATTAGATTTTTAGGGAGTGGCCCCCGCTGTGGTTTAGGCGAATTAATTTTACCCGAAAATGAACCGGGTTCTTCAATTATGCCGGGAAAAGTAAACCCCACCCAATGCGAGGCTATGACTATGGTAGCGGTTCAGGTAATGGGGTATGATACCGCTATTAGTATGGCGGGTTCCCAGGGTCATTTTGAGTTAAATGTGTTTAAGCCAATGATGATTTTTAACCTGCTACAATCGGTTAATATTTTGGCGGATAGTTGTAATAACTTCACAGATTTTCTGTTGGTTGGTTTACAGGTAAATCACCGTAAAATTAACAGCTATTTAGAACAATCTTTAATGTTGGTAACTGCTTTAAGTCCTAAAATTGGCTATGACCGAGCCGCAGAAGTCGCTCATTTGGCTTTGGAGAAGGATGCGACCTTAAAGCAGATTTGTGTCGAATTAGGCTATATTTCGGCGGAAGAATTTGACCAAGTTGTGGTTCCTAGTAAAATGGCACATCCTCATTAATTGAGAGTTAATGTAAACCGACTTTCTAAAATCTATGATTCCTCAAGCTGCTGACGCACCTCATTGATAGATAACCCCAATGCTACAGAAATTTGCTCTACTGTCAATCCCATATTGTCTAATTGAGCAATAGCTGCTAAACGCGCCTGACGTTCTTTTTGTGCTTCCAATTGAGCCTGCTGTGCTAACTCTTCGGCGCTCAAATAACGTCTCC
>NZ_JARPLC010000024.1:0-36325 GCF_032350395.1 Limnospira sp. PMC 289.06 | reverse complement strand
CGATGGAAACCATAGGTCTGAACCAGTAGAAGACAGTTTATCCCCCATTATAGCATATCTTAATTTTAGGGTGATTGATTAATGTTTAATCAAGTCATTTTTCCCATCAATAAGGGTGGGTTAATCAGTCTTATACTTGGTAGTAGCAAGCTGATATTATGAACCCAACCCTAGGTTATTTTATGGGTAAGTGTTATTTGAATATGTTGGACACTTCTGCATGAATGAAGGCAATATTTGGGTCCCGCTGAATTGCTTGATAATAACGCTTTTCTCGTTCGGTTCCCTGTTCATCTACTCGCAGTAGAAATTTGGCTTCTTCTAGGAGTTCGTTAACTTGGTCTAAGGTGACGGGTTCTTTTTCCTCTAGGGTTTCGTCAATTTTGACAATAAATTGGGAAAATGGTCGCAGCCAGCTAAACCAATCATCTCCAATTACTAGCCGGAAAAATTCTCCTTTAGAGGGGATGCGTCCGTAACACTTCTCATAAGTAATGCGTTCGGACTCTAAGAGGTTTTTATGTAAGTTAAGTAAGCCTTTCCGCAACTGACGCAGACGCTTAAATGGTAGATTGAGAGGAGATTGATTTGAGGACATGAATACAAATGCGATCGCTATGGTCTTGGTTATTTTATTATCCCACAGAATGGGTAAATAATGGGTAATTTAATGATAATTTATTCCCCATCTTGGCTAGTATCACAGAGAAAATCATCTGTGATAATATCATCAAATTGGTAAGGACAAATATCGGGAAAAGTTCGCAAAGGCAAACCTGTCTCTCGAAGAGCTAAATCAACCCCAGCCTCGAAGCCATCCTCCAAGGCTTCAGCTATTCGGGACTTTAAACTAGGATTTCGAGATAAATGTCGCCGGGTGGCGCGTCGCTGCTCTCGAATGGTCAAAAACCAACTCCTTGAGCGTTTCTGGGGTTGATATTCCCACTTGAGTAAATGTCCTAACAAGACTGTTAGATGACTGACTAATTCTCGATATTCTTGTCTTCCCAAACTGTCAATTTCAGCGTGTAAATTTTGCCAATCTAGGTTGTTAATGTCCTGTTGGGCTAAGGCTTGTAACTGCCACTGAGTCCAACCGTAAAAGTCCTGTTGATATAGGGAAAGTTTCTGACTATCCATAATCAGGATGGCTATATGTTATAATGGTGCATGAGATTTTAATTAATGATTATGGCATCTATTTCTAGGACGGAAGTAAAACAACTGTTAGAACGTTTGATTTTTGTTGACGATCGCCCTCAAGATTGGGTAGAGGATGTATGGGGCATGAGTCCGACTTTAGGGGAAACTGCCGCCCGTTTGGTTGATGCTTTTGATGCTGTGATTGAATGTTGTTCGGAGGAAAAGTTAGAGAATCTGTTACAGTCTCTCTATAGCGATCGCCTGGATGGAGACATCTAATCTGATAGCATCTTAGTAGGTCCTAAATACTTAGTAAGATAGGGAGAGAAAACCTCATAAATCAAGGTTAATGGCTTGCCATGATGCCAGAAAAGATAATAACGCCCCCAAAAGGGCCCTGGCTGTCCAAAGGCTAATTCTAAGGCTTTAGAATCCCCATGCTCAATACCTTGCACATCTCGATATAATTCAGTTCTCAGCCTGGCTAAACTTGCCCAAATTGGCAGAGATTTATTTTGTAAATACTCGTCAACGTGGCTATTTTCCCACCAGGAAGTAGCATAAGCTAAACGTTGGCCTGATGCAGTCCGCAACCAGACTTGACGGCGCAACCGAGGGCCAGGGACTGCCTGAATCAATGGCGGCGCACCATCTGGACTCATACCAATGGCAGACATATCAATCACATCGACCTCTGTAGGTTCCCCTGTCAGTAGTTGCAGGTGGCGCGTTGGCGATCCGTCTCCCAATAGCATAATTTGCCAGGCTGGGGATAGTTGGCTGTGGGGGAGTCCTTGGCGGACTATTTCCTGGTTTCCCTGCCAATGACACCGGAGGCGATGCCAGCCAGCAGGCTTTTTAATGGGGTTAGCGGAGTGAATATGGGCAGTCAATGTTTTTTACAATTCTTAACGTTCGTTCTAATGATAGCGCGTCTTTGTGGTAATGGGTTTAGTCCCCTAGGGGGGAATTTAAAGCCAGCCATGGAGTTTCTGAAGTTTTCCAGAAACCCCTATCACGATTATGATTAACACAATCACTGAAATTATCAAGTATTATGTCAGAGCCCATGTCCACCCCTAATGATATCACCTTGACGGTCACAGTTTCCCAGGAGTTAATGCAGGAAATTGAGCAAAAATCCCAGGAAAATGGACACAGCATCACGCAACTGGTGCAGGAAGCGATCCGGGAATATTTAACCCCCAATAATGCCACAGATATAGAACTTTTACGTCGTCAGATAATTGAACTCCAGCGACAACTGTTAAGTTGGGAAAAAATCCCCAAAGATTTAACGGCGGTTGAAACTAGGGTAGGCATATTAGAAAGGCGTTTAGGTTCGCTAAGTGTGACTAATCAACGAATATCTTTACCTAGTATTGCCGCAGATGATGAGGACTTTTACGACGAACCGGACGAAATTCTCACGGATTTTTTGTCTGATTAATTGGTAGGGATTTCGTCGTTTTTTAAGGGCAATTTTGGGCATCTAAAAACTTGAGTTGCTGATATAACATCTGAATGCGAGGTAGATGCACTCCTCCGGCTGTAGCCATTTTTAAGGGATTGCCTAAAATGGCATCAATTTCTAGGGGTCGGCGCTGATCATAGTCAATTTTCATGCTAGTTTTATAGGGGGTCATGGTTTCGGTATGAGATAACATCCGATTAATTATTTCCTGGTCAAGAAAGCGATCGCACCCCTTAGCGCCCTCCAAAACTTCCCCCATAATGTCCTCAACTAAAACCCGAGTTGCTGGATTGGACATCATTTGATCTGTGCGGGCATTTAAAACTACTGATAATCCATTATAGGGGATATTCCACACTAATTTTTCCCAACGAATTGAGAGTAAATCTTCGGCAATTTCTAGGGGGATGCCAGCGGTTTTAAAATCTTCCCCAATTTGTTGTAGTCGGGGCGTAATGCCACCCGATTGGTAATTTTGGTCATATTCGGCTAGTTTCATCATACCATAGTCTAAATGGCGAATATAGCCGGGTTTGATTTTATTGGAACAAATTACACAAATCCCCCCTAAAACTCGGTGATTGCCGACAATTTCGGCTATTTCTGGCTCAATTCCCAACCCATTTTGTAAGACCAAAACCACGCCATCAGGTTTTAATACTGGGGGTAAAATTTGGGGTAATAAATGATTTTCTGTGGATTTTATGGCGACAATTACTACATCACAGGGGGGGATTTTTTCGGGGTGATTATAGGCTTTGACTTGGGGGAGTTGAAAGTCACCCCAAACTGATTCTATTTGTAAGCCATGCTGACTCACCCAATCATAATCACTTCTGAGTAAAAAATTAACATCTAGTCCAGATTTCTGAAGTTTAGCGCCATAGAATCCGCCTAATGCCCCCGTGCCAATAACTGCATAACTACGAGGATTGCTAAGTTGGGAAACCAAAGTCATATCATCTAATTAATTGATGGGCAAAAGCTGTTAATATTATGCCACAAATAATTATATTTGTCCAGGATTTAACCATTGTTTAATGGGAAGGGGAAGGGGTTGTCTTTGGCGGGTAGATGGGTTAATTGAGATATGCTTAGTTATACCTTGAGCGATTAATGATTGGGGGTCATCAGCAAGGCAGATTTGATATTCTATCTGAAAGGTATGTAGGCTGAGTTGTTGAGGTGAGAGGTTAATTACAATGCGATCGCCACAATAAATCGGTTGGCGATAGTCCATAGAAGCATGAACAATGGGAATGGCAAAATCGGGGTTATTGACAAAAGTTTTGAGGTCAATGCCTAGATTAATTAAAGCGGCTTCATAGGCTTGGTGACACATAGACATCATCTGGGCAAAATAGACAACGCCAGCAGCATCAGTTTCGCTAAAGTAGACAGTTCTAGTATAGGCCACAAAAAACAGGAGAGATTAATAAAGGAGCAATTGACGAGTATTATCCCCCTGAAATCGGGGGAATCAGGGGAATCATAAGTAGAGTAATTAACTATCCTTGGTTTTTGATCATCATAACATCAATAATTTTGGTAGCCATTTCCTCTGATAAATCGAGGTAACTGTAGAGGTCATTAAGTAGGTCTTCTTCCTCTTTGGTAATTTCACCATCAGCGAGAGTGATATCTGTAGCAATGGCAAAGGCTGTTTCGCGTAACTCTTTGGGTAAGACAGCGATCGCCGATTTTAACAAAGTATTGTAGCCGTGGGTTTTAATTTCGGTGAGTAGACGATCTAGCATTTCCCGTTTCTGAGTCTGGGAATAGTCGCTAAAAAGCTGCATTCGCGATAGACTACTATTAAGGATTTGAGACTCACTGGGGACAACCAAACCATCAGCGGCTATGGCAATTAAAGCGATCGCCGCAAAAGCTTCTGGGGGGGAAAGTTTAATAGTAGATTCAGACATAGTTAATTTCTCCTGATTGGGGAGTATTTCCGATCTTGATTATGATGACACTGGATGCCGAATTTTTCCAATCTATTGATCAGCTAGGGCAATTTCCGCCGCCAGAAAATCGATAAACTGTCGCGCCGTCCGTCCCGATCGCCCATTATGCCTTGTCGCCCACTGGCGGGCGCGATAATCAAGATCTTCTGGATCGATAGTTATTCCGGCTTGACTAGCGAGATGCCGAACTATGGTAAGATAGGTTTCCTGGTCTGCTGGTTCAAAAGTGAGGGTTAAGCCAAAGCGATCGGCAAATGATAGCTTTTCCTGGACTGTATCCCAAGCCTGTATCTCATTATGGTCTTGAGGGCGGGGACGTTCATCAAAAAACTCTCGGACTAAATGGCGGCGGTTGGAGGTGGCATATACCACGACATTTTCAGGTCGGGCGGTGATATTTCCTTCCAGGACAACTTTTAAGGCTTTAAAAGCATCATCATCTTCTTCAAAAGATAGGTCATCAACAAAGATAATAAACTTTTGGGGAACTCCCCGCAACTGTTCAATTACTTGGGGTAGGTCTCGCAGTTCGGATTTAGTTACTTCAATTAATCGCAAACCCCGATCGCTATATTGATGTAACAAGGCTTTAACTAGGGAAGATTTCCCTGACCCCCTACTGCCATATAAGAGAACATTTAAGGCTGAATATCCCGCCAATAAAAACTCGGTATTTTTTAACAAAGTTTCTCGCTGTGGTTCATATCCTACTAATTGGTTGAGGTGAATCGGATCAGGATTAGCGATCGCCATTAGTTGACCAGAGCGCCAACGAAATGCTTGGCTTTGGGCAAATTTACCAGTTCCATATTTTCGATAATGGGCGGCGATCGCTTCAATGGCATCTCCCCAATTTTCCGATTGGGATAACTGATTCCGCAGGGGGAGTTCTTCGATTTTCTCAACTACAATGGTTTCATCTTCCCAAACTATTGGCAATTGGGGAATTTGGGCGATCGCCTGTACCCATTGAGCAATTTTTGTCCCCTGACATTTATAGAGGGTCTGTAATATTTCCAAGTCGTGACGGGTAGCAGCAATTAAAGAGGGATTTAATGCCGTTAGGTCGCACTGTTGGGCTTGACGAGAAAAGGGATTATCTGCCCTCAGAATTTGAGTGATTAAGTAATTTTGCCAGCTTTGGGATTGTTCGGCTTGGACTCGAAACCAATAACTATAAGCCTGTAAAGTTTGATGGCTTTCTCCTTGTAACATATAGTCTAATAAGCTCAGAAAGGCTTGACCTATGGGCTCTGCCATTACTTCCTGATAAAGCAGCAGGGATAGGGCTTGATGTTGGCGAAATCGAATTTTAGCGATCGCTTCAGATAAGGGTGAGGACATGAGCTAATTTGGCTTAAACTTAAATCTAAACACAACCACGACACTCTCTGATTATATGGGATAGTGACACCCCCAAAAACGTTAATTTTTACAACATTTGGTTCTGGGGAGGTCTGATTGCTGATAAGTTGCTATTGATGGCAGTTGTTAATCAGTAGGAGTTAGGATTTATGAGTTTAGGTATGATCGCCACTCTGGTCTATGGAGTTTTGGCAATTGTGGGGGGAATTGTTGGATATAAGAAAGCCCAAAGTAAAATTTCTCTCATGGCGGGTGTCAGTAGTGGTATACTGTTATTGGCGGCAGCTTTTGGGCAAGCCCAAGGCTGGGGATGGGCGTTAATTTTTGCCCTAGTTATCTCGGTGGTTTTAGTATTAGCTTTTGTGGGTCGATATGTGAAGACTCGAAAGTTTATGCCTTCGGGTTTAATGGTGATTTTAGGAATTGTGGCGATCGCTGTTATGGTTTATCAAATCATTGGCGGTATCAATACTGGGTTGATGGTTTAAAACCCCAACTAGGAAGCGGGCGGATTGTCTGGTGTAACAACTACCCGCCCTGTGTTAATCGCCCCCGTTAATGATGCTAAAAATCTCAGCTTTCAGGATGGCTTAAAAAAGGAACTGCTACCACTGTAGCGGTTATGTCTCCTAGGGAGACTTGCAAGCCTGCACCGCCAGCTTTAGTGCGGATATAACCCAAGCCAAACCATCCCTCTTGAGTTTCGGTAATGCTGGTAAGTTTACCGACTTTTTCATCATTGACATTAATCACGGTTCCCGGTTCCACAAAACCAGAAAGACGCAAACCCCATAATCGTTGTTTAACTCCTTTATAAGTGTTGAGACGGGCGATAGTTTCCTGTCCGATATAACAACCTTTTTCAAAGGAAATATCACCCCATAATCCTGCTTCTAGGGGGTTATAATCTTCTGTGAGTTCCCGATCTGGTGCTGGGCGACCCTGGAGAATGCGGAGTTGTTCCCAAATGCGATCGCCCAAAGGAACCGCCCCAGCTTCCGTCAGGGAGAGCCACAAATTCCCCGCCGCCTCTGTGGGAATTATCAAAGTGTATCCTTCCGTAGCTAAACCACTACCAACCGCCACACGGAGGGAAGTATTAGCCACCTGATCAACCCAATGATTTCCGAGGGTAAAATTATCAGGAATGGTAGCCCCCAGTTTTGTCAGCAGAGAGGAACTTTCCGGTCCAATAAGACTAAATACCGCCCACTGGTCGCTGATGTCTTTTAAGTTCACCTTATCCATGGGGAAAATATAGCGGTCTAGCCATTGTAGCAGGTGCTGACGGCGATTCGGCGAAACCAGCAATAACACCGCCTCCTCGGTCATGTAAGCCGTTGCTAAATCGATATTTCGGGCGGTGGAGGTGACAAATACCGTATCAGATCCCTGTCCCGGTTGACGATCGCTAATAGAATTGGTGCTTTGGTTGTGGAGGAAAGATAAACGATCTTCCCCCGAAAGTTCTAATAATCCCCAATGGGAGCGATCGCATAACGCGACGGTCTCGCCAGAAGCATTCAAGGCTTCAGTGTCATTACCAAAACTGAGGGGAACCTGACTAGCTTCATCATATCTGGCTTTGTGGTTAGCGTAAATCTCTGGGAGGGTTTTAGTCATTGTCCTGTTAAATTAGCAAAAACTTTCTCGATTAAGTCTTGAGTTTTGCGATCGAGTTTATCCCAATCTACATCTCCTGTATTATCCAGTAAACTGGTATCAATTTCCACCTCCTGGGGTTGGTCAGGTGTATGGGTGGGTTGATAGTCCTGGAAACAGACTTGATAACACAGATCCCAAACATCAATGTTTACTTGTTGGCCATTATGCTCTAATTTAAGTACATAACCCGGATAGGGGGTGGTATGGGTTTCATAACTTCCCTTCCAGATAGATGTTTCCAGTTGCTTGCGAATGTTATCTAGGACTCTGATTAAAGCTGGCTGCATGAGTATTTCAGCTTGCTGCCAAGCCAGTTGGTTTTTAATTTTGGGTTTCATGGATATTAGCCGATGAAGGGTCTATTTAGCTATAATTTACATAAAGAGGGCGATAATAAACCATCAAATTTTAACATACAGTAACCTCAATTTACCATGAAAATTCTTTTAGTGGATGATGATCAATATTTGAATCAACAATTATCCAAATCTCTGAAAGCTCATAATTATGTAGTTGATATAGCGACCGACGGCGAATCGGGATGGAACTATATCGAAAGTTTTGAATATAGTTTAGTTATCCTAGATATTATGTTGCCGAAACTGAATGGGATTGCACTATGTCGAAAATTGCGATCGCATAATTATCAGATGCCAGTGCTATTATTAACAGCTCGTGATAGCTGCGAAGACAAGGTTTTAGGGCTAGACGCGGGGGCTGATGATTATCTAGTCAAACCGATTAGGGCTGAAGAATTAATCGCCAGAATGCGCGCCTTATTGCGTCGTGCGACCATTTCTTTACCGCCAGTAATCCATTGGGGAGACCTAACTTTAAACCCGGCAAAATGCGAGATTTCCTACCAAAAATCGGTCTTACCTCTCACCCCCAAAGAATATGGATTGATGGAATTATTTATTCGCAGTCCCTATCGTGTTTTCAGCTACGATAGCATCATCGAACATCTCTGGTCAATAGAAGAACCTGCAGCCGATAACACTGTCCGCGCCCATATTAAAAGTCTACGCAATAAGCTAAAAGACGCTGGCGGAGACCCCAAGTTAATTGAAAATGTCTATGGGATTGGATATCGGATTAAATCCCTAGATGACGGGAGTTTTAGTCATCAATATTCATCCTTGAACCGCCCCCCTTTGTCCGTAGATGAAACCGTTACGGAGATTTGGGCAAAAATCAAAGACAAAACCATAGCTAGAGTTGAGAGTATTCAAGCAATAGCTATGGCTAATTCCCAAGATTTAAATGATGAAAACAACCCCCGCCAATATGCCTATATAGAGGCTCACAAACTAGCGGGTTCTTTGGGAACTTTTGGATATGGTCGAGGTTCCGAAATCGCCAGAAAAATCGAATACTTGTTAGCGGGAGAACAACCCCTAGACACCGACAAGCAAACACAAATTGAGAAATTAACTGAAGACCTCTTAAAGGAGCTGAAAAAAACGCCGGCCAAACCCCAAATAAAAGAGATGAAAAAGCACCCCAAAACCACTGTGCAGTCATTGTTGATTGTTGATCATGATACCATCCTAGGGGAACAAATTATTAGGGAAGCCCATAGTCGTGGTTTAGAGGCTCGACTGGCTCCTGGTGTGGGGATAGCCAGAGCCATGATGGTTGAGTATCAGCCCAGTATAATTTTACTAGAATTGAACTTTCCCAAGCCGGAAGAAGATGGGTTAATGCTATTAGAAGATATCGCCTATCATCACCCAGAAATTCCGGTGGTCATATTCTCAAGGCGATCGAGTTTTATAGATAGGCTGACGGTGTGTCGTTTAGGGAGTCGGGCGTTTCTGCAAAAACCGATGTCTAGCCATCAAATTGTGGAGATAGTCACAGGAATTATGAATAATAATACCATCACCGGAACCATTATAGCGATTAATGATGATCCGCAAATTTTGGAACTATTAGAAGCCCTGTTGTGTCCCTTGGGATTAGAGGTAAAAACCCTAAATACTCCGCGAAAATTCTGGCAAGTCTTAGAAATATCTAACCCGGATTTACTAATTATTGATGTAGAAATGCCCCATTATAATGGCATTGATTTATGTCAGGTAATTCGCAACGAACCCAGATGGCGTTATCTGCCGATTTTAGTATTAACCAACCACACAGACCCAGAAACTAGAGCGGAACTATTTAGAGCCGGTGCTGATGATTTTATTAGCAAACCGGTAGTCGGACCGGAATTAATAGCCCGTTTATTTAGTCGCTTGCATCGCAGTCGTCTGTGGCGTAATATAGCGGAGATAGACACCTTAACCGGAATCGAAAATCGCTATAAATCAACTGAAGATATAAACCGATTAATTCGGATTGCTGGTCGTCACAAACAACCCCTGTGCTTTGCCATTTTAGACCTGGACAATTTTAAAGATATTAATGACCAATATGGTCATGATACGGGGGACTGGGTTCTGCACCGATTTGGGGAAGTTCTCAAAAAAGCATTTCGACAGGAAGATATAGTAGGAAGATGGGGAGGAGAAGAATTTGCGGTAGCCATGTATGGTACTTATAAACAAGATGCCATGAAGCGACTGCAAAAAGTTTTAGAAGAGTGGCGTTTAGAGGTTCTAGTTCCAGAAGATCATATAGCTTTTTCGGTCACCTTTAGTGGGGGAGTAGCTCAATATCCAGAAGATGGGCATGATTTACAACTACTGTATCGAGTGGCAGATGCTAACTTAGATCAAGCTAAACAGGGCGGACGCAATCAAATTATCGGATAATTTACTACCATGATCAGCCAAACAGTTTTGATTATTGATGATGATGAGGATATTCTATTGGTGACGGAAAGCTGTTTACAACTGCAAGGGAAATGGCAGGTGCTAACAGCCTCATCAGGAACGGAAGGATTTACTATAGCGAAACAACAGCAACCGGATGTTATCCTACTGGATCTAATTATGCCGGGTGTAGATGGAGAGGCTACCATAAAAATGCTCAAAAATGATATAATGACTGCGGAAATTCCGGTGATTTTGATGACAGCCAACAACTCACCTAAACAACGATCGCTCTATTTAGGATTAGGAGCGATCGCCATCATTAACAAACCCTTTGAACCCCTAGAAATTTCCGATCAAATCAGTAATGCTCTAGGTAACTAATCGTGTACTGGCCATCCTTAACCAATCAATTCCAGAGCCTCGCCAAATCCATAATTGGCGGTTCCCAAAGGCTGGCCATTTTAGAAGCCGGCTTAATCGGATTAATTTCAGGAATAGCCGCCTTTTTTCTGAGAACAGGAGCCGGGTGGTTAGGGTCTTGGCGAGTCCAAGGTTCCGCCCACTTTTCAGCTTGGCTATTTTTACCCATATTAGGCGTAGTCGGGGGGCTGTTGTCTGGTTTCCTAGTCGAACGCATAGCCCCAGAAGCAGCCGGAAGCGGTATCCCCCAAGTTAAAGCAGCCCTAGGGGGAATCAAAACCTCCCTAGATCTACGGGTAGCAGTAGTCAAACTGATCAGCACCATGATCACCATGGCTTCTGGATTCACCCTAGGACGACAGGGGCCAACAGTACAAATCGGAGCCGCCCTCGCCGCCTGGGTAAGTCGTTGGGTTCCCACTTCTCCCAACTATCGCAAACAACTAATCGCCTGTGGAGCCGCCGCCGGACTAGCCGCCGGGTTTAACGCTCCCATAGCCGGGGTTTTATTCGTAGTGGAAGACCTCCTACACGACATCTCAGGATTAACCCTCGGACCCGCCATTATCGCCTCATTTACTGGGGCGGTAGTATCCCGGCTATTAGGAAACAAAGCCATGGGACTACCTCCCACCATAGACATACCCCCAGAAGCCCTATATCAACAATGGTTAATTGAACCCCTAGAAATCCCCTTTTATATCCTGGTGGGTGTTCTCTCGGGAGTATTTGGGGTGTTATTCAGTCGGGGAATTATTACCTTTCAGAAATTTAACCGCCATACCCTCAAATTAGGACTACCCCTGAGTATGGCTGTGGCGGGTCTAATTTGTGGGATGGTTATTGCTGTGCTACCAGAGACTTTTCGAGATAATGCCGGTTTGCGAGAATATATCCTCAAAGGTAATATCCTCTGGACAACCACAGCCCTAGCTTTTGTAGTGCAGTTTTCCCTAACTACCATGGCGGCGGGTTCCGGTGCGCCGGGTGGATTATTTGCACCATCCCTAATTTTAGGCGCGGCTTTGGGGAATACTATTGGCTTATGGGAAGAGGCAACGATCGCCTTACAACCTCACACCACTTTTGCTTTTGCCGGAATGGGAGCCTTTTTCTGTGCCGTGTCTCGGACTCCGGTCACCGCCGTGGTGATTGTCTTTGAAATCACCACCGATTTTAACTTGGTTCTGCCACTGATGATCTGTTCTGTGGTCTCCTATTTGGTAGCCGAAAAGATAGAAAAAGATTCCCTATACGATCGCCTATTGGCTTTGAGTGGCATTGAATTGGAACCTGACCAAAATGCTGACCGGGTAGCCTTAAATATGTTGCACGCTAGGGATGTTATGCAGCGACAGGTAGAAACTCTCGAAGATCAGTTATCCCTAGAACAGGTTAGGTCCGCTTTTTCTCAATCCCATCATCGCGGCTTTCCCGTAGTCAACCAGGGTAAATTGGTCGGTATTATCAGCCAAACTGATATGGCAAAGATTAACCAACAAGACATATCAGAACAAACCCCCCTACATAAGCTGATGACTCCCCAACCTGTTACTATTTACCCTGATGCTCCCCTCAGTGAGGTTCTGTATCTGTTGGGACGGCAAAAACTCAGTCGCCTTCCCGTCGTCGAGGGGCGGCATTTGGTGGGAATTATTACCCGCAGCGATATTATTCGCGGTGAACTTGGATATATTAGCGGTAGTCACCAGGTGGGGCATCATGCCACCCCCTCCTATGTGGTTTATCAAACTCGCGGCCCCATGGTCGGTCATGGGCGACTATTGGTGGCTTTGAATAATCCCACTACCGCCCCGGCTTTGCTACATATTGCGGCGGCGATCGCTGCTGAACGTAATTATGAGCTAGAATGCTTGACTATTATTACCATTGCTCGCAATTTGTCCCCGGCGGAAACTCCGGTATCCATTACTAAATGTCGCCGTCTACTTCGCCAAGCTGAACGTATTGCCAAAAGCTGGCGGGTTCCTATTCATACTCAAATTAGGGTCAGTCATGATGTGTCTGGGGCGATTTTGGAGACCGTGCAAGAACGAAATATTGATTTGACTTTGATTGGGTGGCAAGGGGAAAGGTCCGCCACTAATCGGGTTTTTGGCACTGTGGTTGATACCATTATTCGACAAGTACCCGGTGAGGTTGTTTTGGTGAAGTGGGGAAAAAATGTTAACCCCATTTTTAGTGACCCCTCAGATCAGCGATCGCTCCAGTTTCCGGTTTGGCGACGTTGGTTAGTTCCTCTGCGAACTGGGGGACCTCCACCAGCCGCAATGGGCATTTTACCCGGTTTGGCTAGGTTGAGTTTGCGCCCCGATATCCGACTGTTAACTGTGGTTAAAAATGCTTTGTCTGAGGCGGAAATGGCAAAGCTAGACCACCTAGTTGAGGAGTTGAAAAGCCCCATTAATGGGGAGGTGGTGGCAACTGCTGTTTGTGCTAGGTCTGTGGTTGATGTACTTTTGGATATTGCTAATCATGATTACTGTGATGTGATTGTTTTGGGTGCTAGTGGCGAAAGTATGCTGCAACAGGCGATTAAGGGTAATATCCCCGAAGCGATCGCCCGTGGTTGTCCTTGTACTGTCATTTTGGTACGCCCACCTATTATGAATTGACCAGGTTTGGTTTTTGGTCAATAATTCTGCTATAATTTCGGCGGAATTGTCTGACTATTAACTGCCAACTTCATTGGAAATTATGACCGAACCCAAAAATCAACACCTGACCCACGCCTTAAATCAACTTATTGGTGATTATGGCATTCAAACCGTTTTGGATTGCCTCGCCGATCGCTGCTTGAAAGAAGCTGATTTTTTGAGGAGCGATCGTAGTACCGACTTAGCCGAAAATTGGGAAGAAATCGGTAAGGGTTTAAAACATATTTTAAGCCGATGGCAAGAATAAATTACCCCAAAAATATGGGCTGATATGCTTGACATTTTGGCTAATTTGTGCTTGTATCAGATAGGGTTATTGCTATTGATTAATTAACCATAAATCCCTTAATCTTAATGGATGTATTCAATGTTAGTTACCGCGCTGCTCATCCTAGGGATGTCCTAGAAATTGCACCACTCATCAGACTGGCTGCCGGGGAGATGATGGATTTTTTACTCCAGCCTCTTCATCAACAATTAACCGTTGAACAAATACTAGCCAGAATGATTCAGTCAGAAACTTCTGTTTTATCTTCTCAAAACATTGAGGTTGCCTATAGTCATGGTCGCATTATTGGCATGGCTAACAGCTATCCGGCTAATCTGGATATCATCACCGAAGAGATGCAAGGGCTATTTCAACCTGAATCTTTGGCTATTATTCAGGCTTTTAATAACGCCAAAGTTGAGGGGAGTTGGTTTCTGAATATTTTGGCGGTTAAGTCACCATATCAACAGCAAGGTATCGGCACATCATTACTCTGGCGAACTAAGCAAAAAGCCTGGGAGTCAGGATATTCTACTTTGAGTTTAGTTACTCAATCCGATAACTTGACCGCGATTCGTTTATATCAAAAAAATGGGTTCCGAGAAGTCCAAAATCTGGTAATTCCTCCCCACCCACAAATAAGCGATCGCCTCAGTTATATTTTAATGAGTTGTGACTTAACTATCTAAATAAATTAACCCCTAATTATGCGACTTCCTAACCCTTCTGAAGGTCTGGCTAATACCTTATATCAGCGTCGCCAAAAACTAGCACAACTGGTAGATTTTCCCGTCCTGTTATGGTCTGGTGGTGTGCGATCGCGTAATTTTCCCGCTAATATTTATCCCTTCCGCGCCAGTAGCCATTTCTTATATTTTGCCGGTCTATCCTTGGTCGATACCGTCATCCATTTAGAAGGGGGAAAACTGACCCTATTTATGGATGACCCAGACCCAGGTAGCGCCCTATGGCATGGGGACAGTCCCTCACGCGATCGCCTCGCTGAAATTATCGGTGCCAACTCCGCTTTTCCTAAATCTGAGTTAACCCTAAAAACCCAGAATGCTGCCACCGTCAGAGTCCAAGACCTAGCCACCATTGGCGAAATGGAACGCATTTTAAAGCGCCCTGTAATCGCTCCAGTCGCCGCCACCGGTCAAGATTTAGCCCTCATCAAAGCCATTATTAACCTGCGTTTATGCCATGATCCTGCTGCCTTATCCGAACTCAAAAAAGCCGCCGCCGTCACCGTCAAAGCCCACCAAGCCGGAATTTTAGCCACCCCCACAGCCAGCCAAGAAAGTGATATTAGGGCAGCCATGGAAGCCGTCATCATCGCCCATAATATGACCTGTTCTTATAATAGTATAGTGACCACAGAGGGTCAGGTATTGCATAACGAATTATACCATAATCCCCTGAAATCCGGTGATTTATTATTAGCAGATGTCGGCGCAGAAACCCCTGGGGGATGGGCTGGAGATGTCACCCGCACCTGGCCAGTTTCCGGCACTTTTTCCCCTACCCAAGCCGATATATATGATGTAGTATTAGCCGCCCATGATGCTTGTATTGAGCAGGTCAAACCCGGCGTAGAATATAGGGATATTCATTTATTAGCCACGGCCGTTATCACCGAGGGATTAGTAGACTTAGGGATTTTACGAGGACAGGTAACAGAATTAGTCGAAAAGGATGCCCACGCCCTATTTTTTCCCCATGGTATCGGTCATTTATTAGGGTTAGACGTTCATGATATGGAAGACCTAGGAGACTTAGCCGGATATGCTCCTGGGCGCAAAAGAAGCGATCGCTTTGGTCTAGGTTTTCTGCGTTTAAATAGACCCCTAGCCCCCGGAATGCTAGTCACCATCGAACCAGGTTTTTATCAAGTTCCCGCCATTTTAAATAACCCCAAAAATCGCCAAACCTATCGAGATATCGTCAATTGGGAACAACTCGAAAAATTTGCCGATGTCCGTGGCATTCGCATTGAGGATGATGTATTAGTTACCGACAGCGGCTGGGAAGTTTTAACCGCAGCCTTACCCAGTCAAAGACATCAAATCACAAAATAAGTGAGACTCTAAAGCCTCACTTAGCCACCACTTAAAGGGGATAGATAATTTATAGACCGGGTAGGTTCAACCCACCAGTCAACTCTTCCATGCGTTCCCGCATAATAGAGGTGGAATTATTATAGGCTTCCTTCATGGCAGTTAAGATTAGATCAGAGACTACATCAGGATCCTCTCCCAGCAAATCAGGAGATACTTCTACCCGGCGAGGTTGTTGGTTCCCACTCAGATAAACCTTCACCAGGCCACCACCCGCTTCTCCGAGGACTTCCAGTTCATCCAAATCTTCCTGAAGTCTTTTCGCCCCTTCCTGAACCGCCTGGGCTTTTTGAAAAGCCTGGGCTAGTTCCTTCATTTTACCCAGGCCGAAGCCATCACGACCGAATCCTTTTCCTTGTGTCATAACTAATTTTCCCTTGCGTCATGGACGCTCTGAGTTTTCCATAAGACCTAGCTTAACCCCAAATTGTACCAGAAGTCTTGATCTAGGAACAATCATGGCGAATCAAACTGGCTTCACGCAGTCAAAATTCTCAGCCTAACAGACTTTGAACTCTCCGAGGATTCTCACCTCTGGCTCTAACAAACAGTACCACTGATGCTGAACTCGCTCTTGAACATGGTGTATCAGTTGAAAGATATCACTAGCGGTAGCCGAGCCGCAATTCAAGATAAAGTTAGCATGGCGTTCAGCTACTTGAGCCCCGCCAATTTGATAACCTTTTAATCCCGTTTGTTCAATTAGCCAACCCGCCTTATGGGGTCCAGGGTTACGAAACACACTACCACAACTAGGTAAATGATAGGGTTGGGATAGCCGTCGCTGTTGGAAATGTTCTGTAGTCTCAGCCATAACCTGTTGTGGGTCATAACCTGGCTGTAACTGGAATGTGGCTTGAGTAACTAAGCGCGAGCCCCCTTGTAAATTAGAAGTACGATAGCGATAGCCCAACTTTTGAGGGGGTAAGACATGGAGAGTTCCCGAACGTTCCAGGATATGGGTATTAATTAAAATATCTGCGGTACAAGAACTATGAGCGCCAGCATTCATAACCACTGCTCCTCCCACAGTTCCCGGAATTCCCACCGCCCATTCTAAGCCACGCCAACCCATGCGAGCAGCTTTCCAAGCCAAGCGGGGTAAAGAAGCACCCGAACCCACCGTAAGCTGTCCAGTTTCCTGGTCAAAGTGAGTATGTCGCAGATAACGAGTACCAATCACCAAACCCCGCAAACCTCGATCGCTCACCAAAAGATTGGAACCGCCGCCTAATAAAGTAATAGGTAGCTCTTCAGAATTAGCCCATTCCAAACAGGCTAGTAACTGATCTAATCTTTGAGGTGCAGTATACCAGTCGGCTGGGCCTCCCACCCGAAATGAGGTTAAAGAGGCGAGGGAAACTTTCGACCGGATCAAACAGTCATTACCCAGGAGGGTGATGGAGCGTTCCGGTTTTCCGTTCACTTGACCTAGAGAGCCAGAGGAAACAGTCATGACCATAATCAAATACTTATTTAATGAGAAATGCCTGTAATTTAATCAGCACATTACATGAGTTAATATCCAGTTACACACCAACAGTGGGATGGATGCCAGAATTGCCATCGGATTGAAAGAATGCCATGACCTCTGGAATTACTCGATTCAGGTTACCAGCACCCAAAAACAGGACCAAATCCCCTGGTTTCAGCAGTTGAAACAAGCGAGTTTTCACGGCATCTAGGGAAGGCTGGTAATCAACATGGGGATGATTTTCAGCAATACGCGCAGCCAATTGTTGACCATTAATCCTGCCCGGATTGGCTTCTCCGGCGCTATAGATCTCAGTGAGCATAACTAAATCTGCATCACCAAAGCACTGAGCGAAATCCTCGAGGAGGGTTTCAGTGCGACTGTAACGGTGGGGTTGGAAAATGGCGACCACTCGTTTAATTTCCGAGCCGGGGTGGATAGGGGTGATGGCTGTTTCCGAGAAAGTAGAGCTAAGACCACTCGAATTTTGAAGCCGACCCCTAGCAGCAGCTAGTGTGACTCGAATTTCGCTAGGGTGGTGGGCATAATCATCAACAAATTGAATACCCCCATAATTCCCTCGATATTCAAAGCGTCGTTTAGTCCCAGGAAATTCAGCGATCGCCTGAGCAATCACAGAAAATTCCCAATTGAGTAATCGACCCACAGCTACAGCAGCCAAGGCATTACTGAGATTATGGGATCCCAGCAATTGTAACTTTAGCAGACCGATCGCCTCGCCTCGCTCATAAACCTGAGCGATGACACCATCAGCAAGATATTGAACAGCATCAACAGTATAGTCGGCATCCAACTCTGGGTTAATGCTATAGCTAATGGTGGGTTTAAGGTAATCTCGAACTATTGGGCAGTCAACACACCCCACAATAGTCTCACATTGATTGGCAAAAATCTTAAAGGTCGAGATCAGTTGATCAAGGTTTTTGTAGTGGTCAGGATGATCAAGTTCAATATTAGTCACAATCCCGATATAGGCTCCTAGTTTAACCAGGGAACCATCAGACTCATCAGCTTCTGCCACCAAATAAGGGCCATGTCCTACGCGGGCATTTCCTTCCCAAGCACTCACCTCTCCACCCACCAGAATTGTCGGGTCCAAACCAGCTTTTAGCAATAGAAAAGCAATCAAGCTGCTGGTTGTAGTTTTACCATGAGTCCCTGCCACGGCAATACTTTGGTACTCAGCCATCAAAGCCGCCAGTAGGTCTGATCTATGAAAAATCGGACAGCCTAACTCTAAGGCGACTTTATATTCGGCATTTTCGGGATGGATAGCTGTTGAACAAATAACTTGCGGAAGTTGCTGTCCTAACTCAGCGCTGGAAATAGATGATTCTATGGGTAATGGTGCTTTCTCTGACGAGATGTTCCCCGATGCCACAGAAGCCATTGACTGCCAATTATGCTTGGGGGTTTTAAAAATGTCCAAGTTGCTGGCATCTTGGCTCCCAAAAATATGAGCCCCCATGGCTTGCAATCGCTCTGTGATATGGCTATTTTGGAGATCTGACCCAAAAACAGGCAAATTTCGCTCGGCTAAAATATGGGCAAGGGCTGACATTCCTATGCCACCAATGCCAATGAAATGAAATGGCCTGCCATTAAAATCGACAGTATTAGGCATTAACTATTCCTCGAGACACCACACCACACCTGCAACAGGCGATTATCATATCAATAATTGCCGCTTGTTGGAAATTCAACCATAGCAAAGTATGGCAATTACAAGATTAAAAGGCGATCGCTCCGATGGCGGCAGAAGGCTGTATGGTATTTGTATACTACATACTCCCCAAAATCGGAAATAACCGGATGCTATCTACATAAAATTAAGTTTAGATCAAGACCAACCGGGGCGGATGCCATATAAGACTCAACACCTGCCATAGCTTCACCCCAGGGCATTTGGGGTCATCATGTCCTCCTTAGATGTGATTACTGAGGCTTATTATCCTAAGTATGCGCCCCTAATCATAGCCGATCGCACCCGTAACCAGAATCCCCCCTAACTATGAGGGAAGGCACAATAGCACACCCAGATCAGCAATTTTGTCTGTACCAGCGGGGATCTAGGGGAATGGACGATTTGCTGTTAACTGACCAGGGACATCAAACCAAAAGTTTCGATACCTAAACTTCAGAAGAGGTCAGCCTTTAGGGTATGATTGGGGTCAAGATAAACTCACGTTATAGAAGGCGTAAGCCTTAGTTGGGCAATACTATCGTTAGGAGAAACAAGGTGATGAAAGTCGCAATCAACGGTTTTGGCAGGATCGGACGTAACTTTCTGCGTTGTTGGCTGACCAGAGGGGAAAATACTAATCTGGAAGTTACGGCTATCAATGACACTTCCGACCCCAAGATCAATGCTCATTTGCTGAAGTATGACTCAATGTTGGGGACTTTGCATGATGCCGATATCAAGGCTGATGAGAACTCCCTGATTGTCAATGGTAAGACGATTAAGTGCGTTTCTGACCGTAATCCTCTTAACCTCCCTTGGAGTGAATGGGGTATCGATCTGATCATTGAAGCGACAGGGGTATTTGTTACCGAAGAGGGAGCATCAAAGCATTTATCTGCTGGTGCGAAAAGGGTTCTGATTACTGCCCCTGGGAAAGGTAGTAATATTGGAACCTATGTAGTTGGTGTCAATGACCATAACTATGATCCCAATGCCCATGTTATTGTCAGTAATGCCAGTTGTACTACTAACTGTTTAGCCCCTGTGGTCAAGGTGTTGCAAGATAATTTCGGGATCATCAAAGGAACGATGACCACTACCCACAGTTACACTGGCGACCAGCGTTTGTTAGATGCTAGTCACCGAGATGTCCGACGGGCGCGGGCTGCGGCTCTGAATATTGTTCCTACCTCTACAGGTGCGGCTCAGGCTGTGGCTTTGGTAATTCCTGAGCTGAAAGGTAAGCTGAATGGGATTGCTATGCGGGTTCCCACCCCTAACGTTTCCGTGGTGGACTTTGTGGCTCAGGTGGAGAAAACCACTTTCACCGAAGAAGTCAATAAAGCTCTCCAAGAAGCGGCAGAAGGACGGATGAAAGGGGTTCTGGCTTATAGCGATCTGCCTCTGGTTTCTAGTGACTATCGCGGCAATAATGCTTCTTCTATTGTTGATGCTAGTTTGACAATGGTTATGGGTGGCGACTTGGTTAAAGTTGTAGCCTGGTATGACAACGAGTGGGGATACAGCCAACGGGTTGTAGACTTGGCTGAGATTGTGGCTAAACACTGGTAAGGGCGCTCAGGGGGGATTTTGGTTCTGGTTAAAAGTGCTGAAATCCCTGTTTTTGAGTCAGGATAATTTCTGAGTTAGGGTGCGTACCTGTAAGTAGGATGGTTTGAGTCTCTGTTGTAGTGACACCAATGATGGCACTTCCTGGGATGTGTTTGATCAGTTGTTGGGCACGATCGCATGGTAGACATAAAACTAACTCAAAATCCTCGCCGCCATAGAGTACCCAATCAAGGATGGTCTCTGCTGGGGCTAGTTTTTCCAGGGAGTTAGAATGGGGCAGTTTTTGGGCTTCTATTCTAGCTCCTACTCCGCTGGCTTGGCTGATCTGCACGATCGCATCAGCTAAACCGTCGCTGCTGTCCATACCAGCAATAATTAGGTGGCGATCGCTATCCCATAGCTTTTGTAGGGTTGGTAATATATCTAGTCGCGGTTGCGGATACTGATGATCCTGTTGAAGCGATCGCTTTTCGGTTTCTGATAGGGATGCACCTAAATCATCATTGAGCAGCAATTCTAACCCCGCCCGGGAGTGACCATGAGCGCCGGTGACGACGATCGCCCATTCCGGTTGGGCTGTCGATCGCTTAATGATTCGTTGGGGCGAAACTGTACCAATAGCAGTAATTGAGATGGTATTGATAGGGGAGCGACAAATATCGCCGCCAATAATTGGGGTTTGGAATTGGTCTAAACATTGAGCCATCCCCTCATATAACTGTTGTACCCAGTTAGATGATGTTTCCCCCCTTAACCCCAAAGCTACGGTAATTCCTAGGGGAGAGGCTCCCATGGCTGCCAGATCTGACAAATTAGCGGCTACGGATCTCCATCCCACTGCGGTGGGGGGGGTAGTGCGATCGCTAAAATGGCAGCCTTCGACTAACATATCAGTTGTCACCACCACAGACTGATCAGCAACCGGAGTCACCACGGCCCCATCATCCCCCACTACTTCTAGGGGACAAAACCTTTTAACCATTGCTAATAACCCCTGTTCACCGAGATCTCGAATTTCCATAATTAGCAGTCAATTTAGCGATTTTTGTGTTATACTAATGCTCTCAACAGGGCTTGTAGTTTCAGTTGAATTTCGGCTAATTCTTGCTCAGGTTCAGACCCGGCGACTATTCCGGCTCCAGCGAACAGTCTAGCTCGATCGCAGTCTATCAAAGCGGAACGAATACCTACGATAAATTCCCCATTACCGTGATAGTCTACCCAACCCAAAGGAGCGGCATATAAGGACCGGTCAAAGGTTTCGTATTGCCTAATTTGAGCGATCGCTATTTCGCAGGGAGTCCCGGCGGCGGCGGGGGTCGGGTGTAGTTTCGCCAATATATCTAATAGGTGAATATTGGGGGATATGGGGGAAGTTATGGGAGTCCACAGGTGTTGAATATTGGATAATTGCATTAGCCTGGGTTTTGGCGAAGGCGAAGGGGTCAAGCCTAAATGTAATAGACGTTCTATGATAAAATCGACTACGGCTTGATGTTCCCGTAGGTTTTTATCACTTGATAGGAGGCGGTGAGCAATTTCTGCATCTTCCGTTTCCGTTTCACCACGGGGGGCAGAACCTGCCAGCGCATCGGTGCTACAATTACCTTGATTGACTGTAATTAGGCGCTCTGGACTCGCACCTATAAAGTTTTGGCCTTGGCTGTTTCCGGTGGAAAAAATGTAGCAGTCGGGATAAAGCGATCGCAAATTTGCCAGGGAATTGATGAGCCGAAATGGTCGCTCTGAGCAAATATCAAAGGCTTGGGATAGCACAACTTTACTGAGTTTTCCCGTATCAATTAACTGCAAATTCGCCGATACTGACTTATGAAAATCTCCCACTTGTGGATTTATCCAAATGGTTCGGGGGTGTAAATTCTTGGTTATTTCTGCTGGAATGCTGCCTTTTTTCAGATTATTAACTGTGTCGATTTTTGCCGATATAGACCGAGTTACAGCGTCAATATCTGAATTTTTGTCGACCAAAGTATTGATTAGTAAACTATAGCGATCGCCTTTTTGATAGAGTAGGATTGATGGTAAAAATAGAGTGGCGGCGGGAAAGACTGGCTGGGAATGATAGTTATCTACATTCGGGTAATTCCTGAGATAATAATGCTCCGAATTAGATTGATAATTGTCTTGAAAAAACGTGAAACTACAACAAAAAGCTGGGGCGGTCAAATCCGACTCAGACCCGGCGATAATTGTCCGGCGAAACCAACCATCGATAAACTCCTGAGATTTGGCAAATCTTTCCCCGTTGTTAATAGTTAATTTGACTGCAGCATCCCAGCCGACGATCGCCTGTTTTGACTGAGCTTTTTCAAAGTAAAAATGTGGCTTATCCTCTGTTAAGAATGCTTCCAAAAACCGGAGAGGGTCAACGGCATCAATTTCCCGAACAATACTAATAATTTGAGGCTCAGAATTGACAAGACAATTTTGCTGGCACTCACACAGAAAGCGATGCAGTTCCCGGCGGTCTTGCCAAAGCAATTGGGGAGGAGGTACAGCCAGCATAGAATAGAATAACAGATCAATATAGGGATGTTACCAAGAAAACAGCCTTTGCGCCCAGAAGGTCAGTTATTAGAGCAATATACAACACTGACTGATATTGGTTCAAGACTTGGGAAGCTTGACCTAGCCGACAATTGGGAAAAATCAGTTCGGGAATTATGCCATTAGGCTTTAGAAAAGGCAATATTAGCGATCGCCTCTGGGTTGTCTGTGGTAATAAACCTTAACAAATCCGGCCCTAGGAGAGGGTCAGAGGGTGATAAGGCGATGGTATTATGAATTGACCCACCCACTGAATTGGCTGAATTTAACCAGACACGCATGAAACTGCCTGATGGCCCTAGATTAATGTCCCCCCTGCAAATTTTGCAGCTTGTTATTGATCCTCCCAAATACCTAGAAAACTGCGCCGATAAATATGGCGATCGCTTTACTTTGCGGGTTTTAGGCAATAATTCGCCGCCGGTGGTTTTTTTTAGTCATCCACAGGCGATCGAGGCAATTTTTGCCGGGTCTGAGGGTCTGTGTCCGGCTGATCAATTGGAGTTAGGACGCATTACCCATGTATTTGAGCCCCTGACCGGGCCACAGTCTTTAATTGCTAAAGATGGATCGGAACATCAACGCCTGAGACAGTTGTTAATGCCACCCCTACACGGGAAGCAACTTCCCCGCTATGGTGAGGCGATCGCCAATATTGCCGACTCCGTGACGGAAAACTGGTCTGTTGGTGATTGTATCTCTATCCGCAAGTATACCGCCCGAATGTCCCTACAAACCATTTTACAGGTAGTTTTGGGGTTGGGTCCCGGTTATCTGATGAACCAACTGCAACAGACCCTAGAAACCTATTTAGAGTGGGTAAATTCCCCCCTCAACTCCCTACAGTTTTTTTGGCCGGCTTTGCAAAAGGATCTCGGTGCGGCGAGTCCCTGGGGCAAATTTCTCCGACAGCGACAACAAATTGATGATCTGATTTATACTGCCATAGGCGATCGCCGCCGGGAAGCCACAGGGGAAGATGTCCTATCTTTGCTAATTTCGGCGAGGGATGAAAACGGCGAGGGTATGAGTGATCAGGAATTGCGCGATCAGATTATTACCCTATTGCTCCTAGGTTATGATACCACCGCCTCAGCCACTGCTTGGGTATTTTATTGGATTCATAAATTCCCCTACATTAGAGATCAACTGGTCGCCGAATTGCAGACCCTCGGAAGTGATAGCGACCCGGCGGAGGCGGTGCAACTTCCCTATTTAACAGCAGTTTGTCGGGAGGCTTTGCGTCTTCACCCTATTGCCTTAATTTCTCAGCCTCGTGTGGTGCGTGAGTCTGTGACTATTGGCGGCGATCGCTTTCAACCTGGCACCGTCCTAGTCCCCTGCATTCACCTAGCCCATAGGCGATCGCAAACCTACCCAGAACCCGAAAAATTTCGACCCGAAAGATTTTTAGAACGTCGATTTTCCCCCTATGAATACTTCCCCTTTGGTGGCGGTTCTCGTAGTTGTATCGGCATGGCATTATCTCTATTTGAGATTAAAATCATCGTAGCGACTGTCCTCAGCCGTTGCCAATTTTCCCTAGCTGATTTAGGTCCTGTGCGTCCCGTGCGCCGGGGAATTACCATTGTGCCCTCGGATAACTTTAAACTAATTGTTGAAAATATCCGACCCTCCCTCATTTCCTCCGTTGTTTAAGCCACATATTTAAATAATGACTACTAAACTGATTGCTGATTCTAATTCTAAGCTGTGGGTAGCTGCCATTAAGCCACCTATGTACAGCGTCGCTATTATGCCTATTTGGGTCGGAACTGCCCTCGCCAAGTCGGAAACTGGTTTAATAAATTGGGGCGTGTTTATGGCGTTCCTAACCGCCGCTATTTTCATCTTAGCTTGGGAGAACCTACTTAATGATGTCTTTGATTCCGAGACTGGTATTGATAAAAATAAACATCATTCTCTGGTCAATTTAACCGGCAATAAAGCCCTGATTTTAACTATTGGTAATATTTGCCTCGTGGTGGCGATCGCCCAAATTATGTTAATCTGTTGGTGGCAGCAAGATTTAACCATTTTCGGGTTAATTATCCTCTCCTGTTTTTTAGGGTATCTTTACCAGGGGCCCCCTTTCCGTCTCGGTTATCAAGGCTTGGGGGAATTTCTCTGCTTTTTTGCCTTCGGACCCGTAGGAATGTCCGCCGTTTATTATAGTCAAACCCAAACCTGGTCACTGCTGAATTTAGCCGCCTCTGTTATAGTCGGAATAGCCACCACCTTAATATTATTTTGTTCCCATTTTCACCAAGTAGAAGATGATATCGCCGCCGGAAAGCGATCGCCCATTGTCCGCTTAGGGACCCAACGCGGCGCGCAAATTTTACCCTGGTTTTGTGGTAGTATTTTCGGATTAACTCTCATCGGAGTTGTTGGCGGATTTTTCCCAGCTTGGACCCTATTAAGTTTTGTCGGAGTCTTCCCAGCCATTCAATTATGCCGCCATGTCCTACAATATCATAATCAACCCCAACAGGTTAGTAACTGCAAATTCATCGCCGTTTCCGTTCACTTTTGGAGTTGTTTATTATTGGGCTTAGGGTTTATCATTTAGGGTGAATAAACCCAGTTTCTGGCTCCCACCACAAGTAGATTATAGGCACGTCAATGGCTGTTAAAAAAACCCAACTATATAGTTCCCTGTGGGCAGGTTGTGACGAACTCCGGGGGGGAATGGATGCCTCCCAATATAAGGATTATGTCCTCACCCTGCTATTCCTTAAATACGTTTCTGATAAATATGCCGGGAAACCCAACGGCCTGATTATTGTTCCCCAAGGGGCTGCCTTTAGCGACTTGGTGAAGCTGAAAGGTGATAAAGAAATCGGCGATAAAATTAACAAAGTTATCGACAACCTCGCCGCCGAAAATGACCTTAAAGGCGTGATTGATATTGCCGATTTTAATGACGAGGATAAACTGGGCAAAGGCAAGGAAATGGTAGACCGCCTCTCCCGGTTGGTCGGTATTTTCGAGGGCATTAATTTAAGCGCCAACCGCGCCGACGGCGATGATTTGCTGGGAGATGCCTATGAGTATTTGATGCGGAATTTTGCCACCGAGTCCGGCAAAAGCAAAGGACAATTTTACACCCCCGCCGAAGTGTCTCGCGTCGTCGCCAAAGTCTTAGCAATTCCCCCAGAAACCCGCCAAGATGCCACCGTTTACGACCCCACTTGTGGGTCGGGTTCTCTATTGCTAAAAGTCGCAGACGAAGCCCCCAACGGATTAAGCATATATGGGCAGGAAATGGATAACGCCACCTATTCCCTGGCGCGGATGAATATGTTTATGCACAACCATCCTACGGCGGAAATTTGGAAAGATAACACCCTCGCCGCACCTTATTGGAAGGAAAAAGATGGCAGTCTCAAGCGGTTTGATTTTGCCGTAGCTAACCCCCCATTTTCTTACAAATCTTGGAGTAATGGAGTCGATACCGCCAGAGATGAATTTAACCGCTTTGGGTATGGGGTTCCCCCCGCGAAAAATGGCGACTATGCTTTTTTGCTGCATATCCTCAAATCCCTAAAAAGCACCGGAAAAGCGGCCGTAATTCTCCCCCACGGCGTGTTATTTCGGGGGAATGCCGAGGCAACCATTCGGCAAAATCTAGTTACCCAGGGCTATATTAAAGGCATTATCGGCTTACCCCCTAACCTGTTTTATGGCACGGGTATCCCCGCCTGTATTATTGTCTTGGATAAAGCGGAAGCCGCTACTCGTGACGGCTTATTTATGATAGATGCCAGCAAGGGATTTATCAAAGATGGCAATAAAAACCGCCTCCGCAGTCAGGACATCCATAAAATCGTCGATGTCTTCAATAATCAGCTAGAAATTCCCCGCTATAGTCGCCTGGTCAGTCTGGAGGAAATCGCTGCCAATGACTATAACTTAAATATTCCCAGATATATCGATTCTAGCGAACCGGAAGACCTCCACGACCTCAACGCCCACATCAACGGCGGCATTCCCCAGGGGGATATTAATGCCCTCGGTCATTATTGGCAGGTATTCCCCACCCTAAAAGCGGACTTATTCACCGAAACCCGCCCCGGTTATTTTCAGTTATCCATTACCAATTATCAACACTCCATTAAAAACCATCCCGAAGCGGTTGAGTTTGTGAGTGGGACTCTGGCGCTATATCACCAATGGCGGGACCATCACCGGGCGAGGTTGGAAAATATCGCCATAGGGGACAAACCCAAGGAGTTGATTGGGGAGTTATCGGAGGATTTGCTGGGGCGGTTGGCGGCGGCGGACTTGCTCGATAACTATGACATTTATCAGCTTTTGATGGATTATTGGGGGGAAACCATGCAGGATGATGTCTATTTGCTGGCACAAGATGGCTGGGAAGGGGGGAAGGTGTTAAGGGAGTTGGTGGTGTCCAAGGGGCAGAAGTTGACGGAAACGCCGGACTTGGTGATGGGGAAGAAAAAATATAAAGCGGATTTGATTCCCCCCAGTTTGTTGGTGGCGCGGTATTTTGCCGAGAAACAGGCGCAGATTGATGATTTACAAGCGGATTGTGATGGGGTAACGCAGGAGTTGGAGGGGTTAATTGAGGAAAACACGGGGGAAGATGGGGCGTTAACGGATGCCCAAACGGATGGGGGGAAGGTGACTAAGGGGAATTTAACCAAGTTGATTAAGGGGTTGAAAGGGTTGCCGCTTTTTGATGGGTCAGAAGAGGAGAGGCAACAGTTGGCAATTTGCGAGGAATGTTTAGGGTTATTTGACCGGGAAGCGGAGTTAAAAAAGGCGATTAAAGCGGCTCAGGAGGCACTGGATAGGTTAGTGTTTACCAAGTATCCTAAGTTAAGGGAGGAGGAGATTAAAACCTTGGTAATTGTGGATAAGTGGGGGGCGACTTTGGAGGGGATGATTTTGGCAGAAATTGAGCGGGTAACGCAGCAGTTGGCGAGTCGAATTAAGGAGTTAGATGAGCGTTATGCGGAACCTTTGCCCCAATTAGTGGATGAGGTGGAGAGGTTAGCGAGTCGGGTTGATGAGCATTTGCGGAAAATGGGAATTGGATAATTGATAATTGATAATTGATAATTGAGGGAAAAGATGAGCCGTCAAGAATTAGCTGGGAATAACAATCAAGTGCCGCCGGGGTATAAGCAGACTGAGGTGGGGGTGATTCCTGAAGATTGGGAGGTGAAATATCTAAAACAAATATCTCCTTCTCAGAGTGTAGGTCTTGTTATAAATCCATCTTCATATTTTGATGATAAGGGAACAATTCCGATGTTGGTCGGTTCTCACATTTATGAAAATTATATTAATTGGAAGATAGCTAATAGAATCACCGCAGCGAGTAATGAGTCACTCCCCGCATCGCGATTGAAAGCAGGAGACTTGGTAACTGTCCGCGTTGGTGAACCTGGGATAACGGCTGTTATTCCTACTGAATTAGATGGCTGTAATTGTGCATCTATGATGATTATTCGGCAACATTCATCTTTTAACTCGCTTTGGCTCTGTTACATGATGAATTCCCGACTGGGAAAAAACCAAATTAATCATGTTCATTACGGTACTGCACAAAAACAATTTAATATTAGTGATGCAATAGACTTTATATATCCTATCCCACCCCTTCCAGAACAAAAAGCGATCGCCTCTGTCCTCTCAGACGTTGACGAACTCATCAGCAGCCTAGATAAGCTAATCGCCAAAAAGCGCCACATCAAAACCGCCACTATGCAGCAACTCCTCACGGGTAAGACTCGCTTACCGGGGTTTGGTGGAGAATGGGAGGAAAAGCGGTTAGGGACTATTGCGGACAATAGCACTAAATGGAGCTTTACAGGTGGACCATTCGGTTCTAACTTAAAATTCTGTGATTACACTGAGCAAGGAGTTCAAATAATCCAACTGCAAAATATTGGAGATGGAGAGTTTATAAATGACTCCCAAGTTTTTACCTCTTCAATAAAAGCTGATGAACTTTTAAGTTGTAATATTTATCCGGATGATATAATACTATCAAAAATGGGCGACCCTGTAGCTAGAGCCTGTATTATCCCAGATATAAACCCTCGTTACTTAATGTGTTCTGATGGAATTAGATTGTGTGTAAATAAAGCCGATAACGACTCGTATTTTATTTGCAGTTACATTAATTCTCCCTATTTTAGATTACTCGCTGAAAATGCAAGCACGGGTTCAACAAGAAAAAGAATTGGACTAGATAGCCTAAGAAAAATCCAGATTTTAATTCCACCCCTTCCAGAACAAAAAGCGATCGCCTCTGTGCTTTCGGACATGGACAAAGAAATTGCCGCCTTAGAAAAACGTCGCGCCAAAACCCAAGCCATAAAACAGGGAATGATGCAGGAACTCTTAACGGGGAGAACGCGGTTAATTAAGCCTTGATAGAGATAACACCAACAACCAGAAATCAGCAACCATATTGAGAGGTTGGAAATTGAAGCCCTTTAATAAACCCATCCCCCAAGAAAAACTAAATATTGTCAACAAAACCCGGTCGAACTTGTTTAGTTGGCGGGGTCAATTTTCCCCTCAACTTATCGAAATAATTTTAACACAATATTGCCCACCTGATGCCGTCATATTAGACCCCTTTGCAGGTAGCGGCACCGTTTTACTAGAAGCCGGAAATCTCCAACTTCCCGCCTATGGCTTTGATATTAACCCAGCCGCTTATATTCTCAGCCAAACCTATCAACTTATCAATAAACCCAGAAAACAGGAGTTAATTAAAATCCTGCGGGAATTAGTAGATCGAGAATTTCCTTATAGAATCTTTCAAAATGAGCCAGTGGAAAACCTAGCCGAAAAATTAACCCTAATTAGGAATCAGCTAGACCCAGAAGCCAGCCAAATATTTGAGGCTTTAGTGATTTTGCTCGATGTTGCCAACAATGCTGTTACCAACGAATTAATCCAGTCAAAACTTGCCGATTTAGTTAATCTTATCAAAAATCTGCCCTATTCCGACCACCCCATAAATATAGGTTTATCAGATGCCCGTTGTCTGCCATTACCCAACAACTCAATCGATTTTATCATCACCTCTCCCCCCTATATCAACGTATTTAACTATCATCAAAACTACCGCAAATCTGCCGAACTTCTAGGCTGGGATTTATTAACAATAGCACGGTCAGAAATAGGCTCAAATCGAGCCAACCGCAGCAACCGATTTTATACAGTAGTCCAATACTGTTTAGACATGGCTGAGACTCTCCGAGAACTTTCTAGGGTCAGCAAAAAAAACGCCCGCATTATCTTGGTTATCGGACATCAATCTAATGTTTTAGGTGTCCCTTTTTATAATGCCGATATTATCGAAAAGATGGGGATACAGGCTAACCTTTTCCACAAGCAATTGAGGCAAAAAAGAGAGTTTAAAAATAAATTTGGGCAAGTCATCCGAGAAGATATCATCAATTTTAGCAACCTGAAAAATCCAATTTCTCAAGCCAACCTTAACCAAATTGCGCGCCAAGTAGCCTTAGATATATTAAAAAGCGGTTTATCTTGGGTGTCTCCCGAAAATATAAACCACCTTAAAAAAGCCATTGATAGAGTGCCAGATATTGACAACACCCCCATCTTAGATAAAAGACTTTATATATAGCCACTGACTTAAATTAGTTCACCCTAATCAATACAAAATATATGCCTGATTTATCTCGACCTCATTACACAAAATTAACCGCTTGTCTCCATAACCCTCGCTTACCCGAACCTGACCGAGAAAAGCTAGAAGAAGCCATCAGAAAATATCATTTTTAAATTTTTAACCCTCAAAAATCTGTTGAACCGTTAACCCCAACTCAGGAAAAGCCACAGACTCCACCCTATCATTACCTCGAAATTGTCTAACTTCATACTCCCCATCAACCATTGTATAAACCGAAAGCGTCGGAGATTTAGGTTCACCAATAAAACGCCGCCCCCCTAACCCCAAATAATCGACAATCCAATATTCTGGGATTCCCATTAACTCATAATCTCCCGCCTTTCTCAGATAATCATTTTGCCAGTTATTGCTAACCACCTCCACCACTAACCGCACGGAACCCCCCAAGGTAATAATAGACTCTTTTTGCCAACGGGGTTCCTTGCTTAACTCCCCCTTATCCAACACAATAATATCCGGCTGATAACCTGATTCATCATCCAACGGTTTCAGCAAACAATCACCGGGGATAGAGTAAGGTAACTCGTAACGGTCAATTATAACTCCCAGTTTTAGGCGGATAAAGCCTATAATATTAGAGTGCGCTCCTGTTCCTAAAGGCATTTCGACAATCCTTCCGTTGTGTAGTTCATACTTACAGGTGGCATTTTCTGGATACCAGGCGACAAATTCATCAAAGGATATGGGTTTAGTAATGGTTTGAGTCATAATAAAGGGGAATGAGGAATCTGGAATTGGATGCTGATATTTGGTCGGTTGATTTAATTATAAATTATTAACTGTCAAATGTCAATGGTCAATTAATAATAATTCTCACTATTTTAACGATGTCTAGGACTATGGCTGCTTTGATATTAAATTTAGACCGAGTTTGCCTGAGTGATGAGCAGTTTTATCAATTATGTCAAAACAATGCTGATTTTAACTTTGAACGGACTGCTAAAGGAGAGTTAATTATTATGCCACCAGTGGGAGGGGATAGCGGCAATAGAGAAGCGGATTTAATTATTGATTTGGGAATCTGGAATCGACAAACTAACCTAGGTTATACGTTTAGTTCCTCCACTGTCTTTACATTGCCAAATGGTGCTAACCGTTCCCCCGATGCGGCATGGATTCGCCGGGAACGTTACGCGGCATTAACCCCCCAACAACGGCAGAAATTCCCTCCCATTTCCCCGGATTTTGTCATTGAGTTAAGGTCAGTAACGGATGATTTAAAAATGCTACATAATAAAATGCAAGAATATATGGAAGCCGGGGTAAAATTGGCATGGCTAATTAACCCCCAACAGCAACAGGTAGAAATTTATCGCTTGGGGAAACAGGTAGAAGTGCAGGATTTACCCATAGAATTATCGGGTGAGGAAATATTGCCGGGGTTTAGGTTGAGTTTATCCAGGTATTTGTAGAAGTCTTGATGTAGGAGTTCCCCGACAACCTAACTCCCCGGACTGTTGGCTAAGATTTATTAAATTTCTTGAATACTACCAGAGAAGCAAATCATGATTAAAGTTGGACAAGTTGAACGAGTTACCCAAAACCGCGTTATTAAACTATTTCAAAACCAACTGGGTTATACCTATCTGGGAAACTGGAAAGACCGAGAAAATAACGGCAATATAGAGGCTGAATATTTAACCCAATGGCTCACCCAGCAAGGCATTAAGGACACCCTCATCAATAAAACCCTGAGAGAATTGGATAAAGCCGCCAGCTTGGGAGAAACCCAAAACCTTTATGATGCTAATAAGGCTGTTTATCGCCTGCTGCGTTATGGGGTAAAGGTGAAAGGGGGGGCGGGTGAACAAACTCAAACGGTTTGGCTCATTGATTGGGAAAATCCCGACAATAATCGCTTTTATCTGGCGGAAGAAGTGACGATAAAAGGCAACCAGAAGAAACGCCCGGATATTGTGGTCTATATTAATGGTATTGCTGTGGCGGTTCTGGAACTCAAACGTTCCACGGTTTCGGTGGCGGAAGGTATCCGTCAAAATCTGGATAATCAAAAAAAGGAATTTATCCGCCCCTTTTTTACGACGCTTCAGTTAGTGATGGCGGGAAACGATACCCAAGGACTCCGCTACGGCACTATCGAAACCTCGGAAAAGTATTATTTGGAATGGAAAGAAGCGGGAGTTAATGCCTTTGAGAGTCTCCTAGATTGGCATCTTAGCCTACTGTGTGAAAAAAGCCGCCTGCTGGAAATCATCCACGACTTTATTATCTTTGATGCGGGGATTAAAAAAACCTGCCGCCATAACCAATATTTTGGGATTAAAGTCGCCCAGGAATTTATCGATCGCCGTGAGGGTGGCATTATCTGGCACACTCAAGGGTCAGGAAAAAGCCTAACTATGGTGTGGCTGGCGAAATGGATTCGGGAACATCAAAGGCAGGCTAGGGTTTTAATTATAAGCGATCGCACGGAACTCGACGAACAGATTAGCAGCATCTTTAAAGGAGTCGATGAGGAGATTTACCGCACCGAAAGCAGCGCCGACCTGATGAATAAACTCAACCAAACCCAACCCTGGTTAATGTGTTCCCTCATTCACAAATTCGGTCACTCTTCCCAAGAGGCGACGGAGGAATTTATTAACAGCCTCCAGCAACTCCCCAGCAACTTCTCCCCCAAGGGTAACTTATTTGTGTTTGTGGATGAATGTCACCGCACCCAGTCCGGGAAACTCCACACCGCCATGAAGCAAATGCTCCCGAATGCCCTATTTATCGGGTTTACGGGGACTCCCCTATTGAAACAAGACAAACAGCGCAGCATCGAAGTATTTGGGGGGTATATCCACACTTACAAATTTAACGAAGCGGTGAGAGATGGGGTTATCCTCGATTTACGATATGAGGCGCGGGACATTGACCAAACCCTCACCAGTCCCCAGAAAATAGACCAGTGGTTTGAGGCGAAAACTCGCGGCTTGTCAGAATTTGCCAAAACCCAACTGAAAAAGAAATGGGGGACGATGCAAAAACTCCTCTCTAGTAAGTCTCGCCTGGAACAAATTGTTAACGATATTCTCCTAGACATGGAAACCAAACCCCGACTAATGGACGGACGGGGTAACGCCATGCTGGTCTGTAGCAGCATTTATCAAGCCTGCAAAACCTACGAAATTCTCAGCCAAACGGACTTTAAGGGTAAATGTGCGATCATCACCAGTTATAAACCTTCCCCGGCGGATATTAAAGGGGAGGAAACGGGGGAGGGACTGACGGAAAAACTCCACCAGTATGGGATTTATCGGCGTATGTTGGCGGACTATTTTAATCAGCCGGAAGATGAAGCCATGTATCGGGTGGGGGAATTTGAGCAGGAGGTTAAACGGCGCTTTATTGATGAACCGGGACAAATGCGCCTGTTAATTGTGGTGGATAAGCTGTTAACGGGCTTTGATGCACCCCCGGCGACTTATCTCTATATTGACAAAACGATGCGAGATCATGGCTTATTTCAGGCTATTTGTCGGGTTAATCGCCTTGATGGAGAGGATAAGGAATATGGCTATATTGTGGATTATAAGGACCTGTTCCAGCAATTAGAGGGGGCGGTTACAGATTACACTAGCGGGGCTTTTGAGGACTACGAGGCGGCGGACGTGGCGGGGTTATTGAGCGATCGCCTTTCCAAGGGCCAAGAACGCCTAGAAACCGCCCTAGAAGCCGTCCGCGCCCTCTGTGAAACCGTCCCCCGTCCCCGTCACACTTCCGACTATCTCCATTATTTCTGCGCCGCCGACACCACGGATAAAACCGCCCTCGCCGCCAACGAAGCCCAACGGGTCGCCCTCTATCAAACCGTTAACGCCGCCATTCGCGCCTATAGTAACCTCGCCAACGAAATGGAAGCGGCGGGATACACCCCCCAGGAAGCAGCCAGCATTAAAGAGGAGGTTAGCCAATACAGCAAAATGCGGGACGAGGTGAAAATTGCCAGCGGCGACTATATCGACAGTAAAATCTATGAACCGGCTATGCGTTACCTGATGGATACTTATATCAGGGCTGAACCCAGTAACCTAGTGGCGGACTTTGAGGAGTTGGGACTGGTGCAGCTTATGGTAAATCAGGGTTTAAAGGCTTTAGATAGCCTCCCGGAAGGGTTGAAAGATGAGGAAGCCATGGCGGAAACCATCGAGAATAACATCCGCAAAATTATCTTAGATGAGAGTCCGATTAACCCGAAATATTATGAGGAAATGTCCGAGCTATTGGATGCTTTGATTGCACAACGTCACCAGCAAGCTATCAGTTACCAAGAGTATTTGGAACAGGTGAAACAACTAGCCCGACAAGTGATAGACCCCACCGGGTCAGCGGTGAGGAATTATCCCCCTTGCTTAAATACGCCCGCCCTCCGTTCCCTCTACGATAACCTGGGCAAAAATGAGGCGATCGCCTTAGCTATTGATGGAGTTGTGAAAACCACCAAAAAAGACGGCTGGATTGGTAATCGTTTCAAAGAAAGAGAAGTTAAAAACGCCGTTGATTCTGTCCTGAGTAATGCTAAACTAGACCCAGACCTAGACCAACTGCTAGAGTTAATTAAACAGCAGCATGACTATCAGTAAATCTCCCACAGAATACCAGGTTACTATTGCCGAAATTCCCGTGCAAGTGATTCGGAAATCCATTAAAAATCTGCATATTGTCGTCTATCCCCCAGAGGGGCGGGTGCGGGTATCTGCCCCCGATCAAATGACTGATGAGAATATCCGACTGGCGATAATTTACCGCCTATCTTGGATTAAGAAACAACGGGCTAAATTTGCCGCCCAACCCCGTCAATCGAAGCGGGAAATGGTATCAGGAGAAAGCCATTATATTTTTGGTAAACGCTACCGCTTAGAAGTCATAGAACGCCGGGGGAAACATGAAGTTAAAATCCTCAATGCTTCCCGATTGCAACTATTCGTTAATCCGGGAACTTCTCGGGACAATCGCGCCCTGGTTTTAGCCGAATGGTATCGCCAACAACTCCGGGATATTATACCACAATTGCTGAATAAATGGCAACCCATTATCGGGGAAAATGTCACCTATTGGGGCATTAAGAAAATGCGGACTAAATGGGGAAGTTGTAATATAACTAAGCGCGGGATTTGGTTAAATTTAGAACTGGCGAAAAAACCGATTGAGTGCTTGGAATATGTGGTAGTTCATGAGTTAGTGCATCTATTAGAACGTTATCACAATGACCGTTTTCAGGCTTATATGGATGAGTATCTCCCCCAATGGCGGCAACGTCGAGAACTCTTAAACCGGGAACCCTTAGAAGACTTCTAAATCCGCTGGAAATGGGGCATAATGACCATTAACCGTCAACTGAAAACTGTCATAGTTCCCATCTTGATTAAAGTACCACAGAAAATCCGGGTCAAGACCGGGAGCATACCAGAGAATATCTGTGATTCCTGAACCATT
>NZ_JARPLC010000023.1:0-49014 GCF_032350395.1 Limnospira sp. PMC 289.06 | reverse complement strand
CCCCCTCTGTGGCTGTCAATTTTCCATCCCTAGGACTATCTGAATAAACCCGCCCCACCCCCGATAATTAATGTGGTGCGTCAGAGCCATAAAATTGGCCGTTGACCCGATAGGTTATCTCTCTGACGCACCCTACGAACGATAATTGAGAATTGAGAAACCGGGTTTCTTGACCACGATAGGGGTGGTGCGTCAGATGAATAAAATTGGCGGTTGACCCGATAGGTTATCCCTCTGACGCACCCTACGAGGGTGATAATTATTAATTGGAATCGTCCAAAATCTCGATCGTCCCCCGGTAGCCATCAACCCGGACCCGTTGACCTGTTTTGAGGCGGGACATGGCTTGGGAGACATTCATCACCGCCGGAATGCCATATTCGCGGGCGACGATCGCCCCATGGGATAACTGACCCCCCACCTCAGAAATAATCGCCGCCGCCCCCATGAGTAAAGGAGCCCAACCCGCATCAGTATAGGGGACTACCACAATGGGCTTTTCGATGCCATTTTCCAAGCCTTCCGCCAAATTCCGACAAACCTGTACATAGCCTTCCACGGAGCCGACACTGGCGGGAATTCCCTGTAAAGCGCCTTCGAGGGGTTCTGGTAATGGTTCGGGTAGCAAATTCCCATAAACTACGGGAGGGACGGTGCGATCGCGATCGCATTCATACTGTTGTCGCCGCCGTTTGACCACTTCCCGCCATTGCGGATCAATTCCCGACTCTATCCAACTGCGAATTTCGGATAATTTCAAAAAGAAAATATCCCCCGGTTGCGTGAGAATTTCCGACTCTAAGGCGACGGCTTCAATTGCCAAAAAAGTCCAGCGCAAATGAGCCAATAATTTACCATAAACCTCGGCAATTTCACCCTTAATTACAGCTCGTTTATAACACCGATTGAGCCGCCATTTTTGCCAGACACTAAATCCGCCTACATTGCGATTAGTGCCGCTGGCGGGATTTTCCGCCATAGTGAATAACATCTGCCGAAATGTCTGGGGTTGTTCCCACCAAGTCGCGACGGAAATATCGGTTCCCACTTCACTTAAATATCCATACTCGCGCAACCATTGTTTAAACTGTTGTTGCAACTCAGGATTTTGAGAAAACTGGTCTGCTAATACCTGTAAATTTTCCCCTTCCGGGAGGTGATCGGCAATTTTCTGCAACTCTCGCATGGAAGCGACTTCGGGGGAATTAGCCACGGGTAGCCATTCCTCTGGGACTTGAAAAAGCGATCGCCGAATTGCCAAGCCAATGGGTCCCAAAATATTGTAATAAGTTGCTAATTTCAGGATTTCTTGAATCCGGTCAACCCGTTGGATCAACTGTGGTAAAGATAGGGAACTTGGTAGGCGAGTTTCATAATAACTATCAGCTTCTAATCGTTGTAAACCCGGATCGAAAATCTTGTCGCGATCGCGTTCAAATTCATGGACTAGCGCCAACTCTCTCTGTACCAATAACCATAAACCTGGTACAGAAGCCAACATAGTTTTTAGGGGTGGTTTACCCATATTTTCCCCCCGCAACAGAAACTCTAAACCCTGTTCTGGTAATCCCATCATCCTAAAAATTTCCCCCAACAGGGTGGCATTAAAATAGGCGTGGGAACCCAAGAGGGTCGCGGTTTCTTGAAAGTCTAGTTGACTGGCTTTTTTCCCTAAAACCAGGCTAAAAATTTCCCCCCATACTCCACAGGTCAAAGGCCGATTAATTGACCAAGTGAGGGGAGGAATTACCCCCGGAATTACCTCGGCGGCAATTTTCCGAGTCCAAATAGGTCGCAGGTTGGTAATGGGTCGAGTTTGCAATATCCAAATCTGTTCGCCATCCCAAACCCATTCTATATCTTGGGGTAAACCATGATAAAAGGCTTCGATCGCCTGTGCTTCTGCTACTAAATCCCCTAGTAGCGATCGCGATAATAAACCATCATCTCCCAGTTTATTTAAACTCTCATAAGTAGCCGTTTCTGTGGCGGTGTCTATTTCTAAATGTACGGGGGTATTTTGCCCAGAAACTACGACATCTCCTTCCCCGGCTAAGGCTTCTATGACCACCTGGGAACCTCCATCTAAGGGATTCCGGGTAAACATGACCCCAGATATCTGGGCGCTAATATAGGGTTGAATTAAAACGGCAATTCCGGTGTCATATAAATTCCTTTGGTGGCGATAGGCTTTGGCTTCCGCACTCCAGTAAGAGTCTCTACAACGGGCGATCGCTGACCGCAATTGTGCCTCAGATGTAATCAGACCAACGGTGGTATATTGTCCGGCGGCGGAACTGCTATCTCCATCTTCTCCCAAGGCGGAAGAACGCACAATTAACGGATAATGATAAGTTGGTGTTGGCAGTTGAAAATAGTCGATTTCGTCTTGATGTTGAGATTGGCTATCTCGGGCAATTTCCTGATTGCCCATAGTTGGTAAAACCCAGCCGGAAGGAACTTTAAACCCGGCTTGTTTTAGTTGACTAAGCCGGGTGGCTTTTTCACCACAGCTATCAAGATCTAGGGGGTCATTTAAGGATAATAATTGCTGTTTCATAAACAAGCCAAAATCATCACCTTGGCGCAGGTTAATTATAATCAACACCAAAGCTAAAGCGATCGCTGCTAGGAGTTCTGCTAATGATAAATCACGATGATCCGGGAGACTATGCCAAGCAGACAACCAGAGGGGACTACTTAAACAGGCGAAACGCATAGCCCGCAGTCGGGCGCGGGTAGGTTGACTCGGCCAAATAGTCAGGGCTAACCGCCACAGTAATAGACCGCTAATCCCTGCGGAGATAGCCACTGGGGGAGAATAAACTAAAACCCCCCAAGTGGCATTAGTGACACCGCCGCCTTTGGCGATCAGATATCGACCGACTACCAGGAAAACTAGGGAAATTAGGGCTAAGGGTTCCCATTCACTAGGAAATAGCGATCGGGCGACAATTACTGGGATAATACCTCGGAGCGCTTCAGCTACAGCCGCGAAAATGCCCGCGACCCTCCCGGCTTGGGTAAAAGCTGCCGCAACCCCGACGTTACCGCTACCCTGCTTGGCTAAGTCAATGCGAGTTAACCCTTTGACAATCCAACTGGTTAGGGGAAGTCCCCCTAACACAAAGCTACCGACCATCATCAATAATCCAAAAACCCAAGGTGGCATTGGGAATTTTTCCTCTACAGCGCGCAATGTATGTATTGCAGTGTAACCCCAAATGGAAGTGAAAAACTCCTAGCCTGCTCTATCAGGTAGGATAATCGTTAATACATTGGTGAAGTGAAAGGAAATATCTATCATGGAAAATACCCTTTGGATTCCGGTAGCTGTGTTGGTTGTGGGTTTTATTGCTGCTGTGAGTATTGGCTCGATCGCTTGGTACAATTCTAAACGACCCCCCGGTTGGGAAGGTAAGGATCGCCCCGATTTTATCCCTAAAGTTGGTAAGGATGATCCTAAATCCTAACCCACCTATCCGGTGGTAGTTGACTGCCTAGGGCTTAGACAATAGGCCCTAGGCTGGGGTTAGTGACCATCAACCCACGATTAACCCCTTTTTCCCTTGGGAAATTGGTTGATTTGCGCTGAACCGTAGAAAATTAGGGACTCATTCTGAATCCGCATCCGATCAACCCGTAGTTGTGTACCTTCTAGGGCAAACTTATCGAGATCAAGTAAATTGTTGACGTGATCAATCATGGCTTTACCTAGGTTGACAGCCTCTTGGTCCCCGTTATATTGGACGTTGACAAATTGGATATGCCGACGTTTTTGTACTTCGACCTGGGCGCAAAAATCTACACAGGTTAAACTCCGAGAGTCGCCAATCCTGATCTGAGACTGAAACCCCAGGGTATTATCTGGGTTGACCTGCATTTGGGTTTTCTGAAACTTTAGGGGTTCGCCCTGATACTGGAGACGTTGTAACTTCTCTACAATGAAGGGGGTATTAAAGGATTCTGTCAGATCCTCTTGGGTCAAAACTACTCGCATCACTGCCATTGTCGGTTGTCGCAGTTGGACTTGACCCGAAAAAATGGCGCTAAAGTCGATCGCCACTGCTTCTAGGTAGAGTTCCATCACTGCGATCCGCAGACCATTGTACATCAGCATTCCTTTGCCAATGAAGTCAAATCCATCTACGCTTCCCTGTAACAGCTTGGCCACGGGTTCGGCACGGACGTTAGCTTCTATGTGATCAGAACGTTTGAATAATGAGGCGATCGCTGCCCCGACAACTTTACTGACCAGGCGATCGCCACTTGGGGTCTGAATCGGACTGCTTCCAAACAAAGCCTGTACCATTCCCTTTGCTCGCTTGCTATCGCCCGCTATTATAACGGAATCTTAAGATATGTTAAATACTTTGTCGCGATCGTCTCCATAGATAACCCTTATATCCCACATAAGACAGGGTTTTTCAGTTTTGGGTTTGACAAAATCACACTGTACAGTCTATCCTGATGCTCCAGTAGCACTCAAACTGTAAAATCTAGCAAGTATCAGGGATTATGGATATATTATCAGTGGCGCTACTACTGGGGGCTATTGTGGCTTCCGATGAAATTTTAAACCGCAACTGGCAACTATCGCGCCGTTTACTGGAATGGATTGATAACTTAGGGAAACAGTCCCGCCAACCAGACAGAAACCCGCCTCGTTAAGGCGGCGATTTTCCCTCGACCCCCATACTCCGGCGTTTTCCTCGGCGGGATTATACCAGGCTTGGTCTATTTTGTCAAGTAATCAATCGGAATAATTGATCATCCCAAATCAAATCAGTTTTGGATTTGTTGAATGACCAATTGGCGGTTAATTTTACCTCGGTCATTGCGGGGTAATGTATCAACTGCTATCCAGTTTTTGGGATGTTTATAACGACTGAGGCGATCGCCTAAAGAATTGGCTAATATTTGAATAGATACCGGAGGGTCATGGGGAACATAAACCGCCGTGACCACTTCTCCCCAGTGGCGATCGCCAATTCCCACCACACAAACATCAGCCACCATTCCCGTGGCTAAAATAGCGGCTTCTACTTCCACCGGAAAAACATTTTCACCCCCAGTAATAATTTGATCTCCCTGTCTTCCCACCAGGGTTAAATATCCACATTCATCAAAATATCCCAAATCATCAGTAATCAACTGGCTGAGTCTAGGTTGATTTATCTGTGTGTCATGACCCCAACTGAGAGAATTAGCCTGAATTTTAATCAATCCAATTTCGGGAGATTTTACCGGTTGACCCTGTGGATCTACAATCATGACCTTAGCATGGGGAAGGACGCGACCGCTGCTATTGTTTCCGGCTAAAAAATCATCAGGTTTTAGGGTGACAACCCCGGAAGCTGTTTCGGTCATTCCATAGGTGGGAGAAAGTCTAATTTGGTGTCGTCTGGCTTGGTTGAGTAACTCTAACCAAGGGGGACTTCCCCCCAATAAAACGGTGGTAAATTTGGATAACCAATTAGCGGTTTGGGGATGGTGTAAAAGGCGGTGTAGTTGGGTGGGAACTAGGGAAATAAAAAAATCGGAAATATCTAGTTGGGGATAGTCACGATTTTCTAAATTTTTGCCAGACCAAATTACCAACTGTCCCCCAGTAATTAGCGATCGCACAAATTGCATTAACCCACTCACATGAAATAGGGGTAAAATACAGAAACTATTTATCTGGGATTGGTCAAAATACTGTTGAAATCCTATGGCGGAAGCGGTGAGGGTTTCCCAGGTGTGAACGGCAAATTTTATGGTTCCTGATGTACCACCTGTGGGAATTAATATCGACCCATCAGGAAAAGGCGATCGCCTCATATTTACGGGATTATTGACATGATCAATATTGGCAATCTTGGGAATCTTCCCAAATTGTAAATCCGTTTGACCTATGCGATTAAACACCTGTTCCCATTCCCCAATAGTCCAATTGGGATTAGCTAAAATCAGGGAACAGTTAGCCATAATACCCGCCCAAAAGGTGGCTAAAAATATGACCGGATCAGGTTCCGCCATTAAAATAGTCGCTGTTTTCCCATATTCTTGATGATAATTAATCAATTCGCCCAGAGTTTGCTGCACAATATCTAGAAATAAATCGCCGTTTTCAGCAATTAAAAAATTGTGAGGGTTAGGGATATTAAAATTCTGTGATTTAGGAGATATTTGATAATCCATAGATTACAGCAAGCCAGACATTTCATAAAGTCTTCGGACTAAAGCCACAATGCGATCGCCATATTGAGGGTCATCAGACCATCTTCCTCCCAAAGAAAACACAGAGGGAGCGACCCCCCTAGTGATATAATCAAAACGAGGGTCTACAATTTCCTGAACAATAGGTTCATGGGTAGCGTAGGCTTTCAGATGTTGAATATGCGCCCTCACCCCTTCTTCAGTAGTAGCAAATGCAGCAATTTCCGAGGAACCCCCAACAGTTCCCAAACCCGCAAAATTATAGTCTGAAGGTTTGACAATTCCGCCAAATTTGAGGAAATCCGTCTCCAAACACATCTGACAAAAAGCCACATCATAATTAACCCCTTCGACCATAGCTTCACGGCGATATAATTTAGCAATTTCGGGAAACTGATTAGGCGCATCAGGATTTTCTGACTTCAGAAATACAATCATTTGTACTTCCGTGGTATATCCTCCCCCCATAATGCGATCGATTTGGTCGTTATAGAGTCGAGAAATCGACCTTAAAACCACCGTCCGATTAGGATTATCCCAACTGACAGCAATACCAAAATTCCGCAAGTCGATCGCCTTAATATAAACAATATTATTATATCGAATCCGAATCACCCTAGCCAATTGGGTTAAGTCAATTCCTAGGCGGTCTACCAAATCGATAGGTATATAAGAGTTACCATTAACCAAAAGTCCCCTTTCCCCATAAACCTGACCGTTAATTCTAATCCCAATTGAACCATAAACCCGATTTCCTGGGGGTAAAGGAGGGGTGGGATTAATATGTTCACTTTTCACCCAAGCCACCAGACCATCAGCCAGACCGGTAGCGATATCTGCGCGGCGGCTTTGTAAAATATTCCGGTCATTAGGATTAGTCAAATAACCGATTTCTATATATAAGGAAGGAATAGCAATCCAACGGCAAAAAATTAGATGTCCGAGTCCAGTTTCCGTGTCCGGTTTAGCGCCACGGCTGGGAAACTGAGGAACCCGCCGCAATAAGGACCAGAGAATCAACTCGGCATCTTTTTTGCGTTGAGAATTATATGCTATATGAAATACAGTAACCCCTCGATTAGAAGGATTAGGAGAGCCTCCCATGTGCAATTCAATAGCCACATCACCACGATGGGAATAAGTATTAATCCAGTCAATAGTTTGGACCTGAGATAGATCATCAGGGACCGCCAAAGCCTGAACCCCACGAGAACGCAATTCTGATAATAATATATCTCGAATTCGGATCATTTCTTGAGCTTCAGTAGTTCCCCCGGCTACAATACCAGGGTCTCTAACCCCATTCTCAAAACCTCCATGACCAGCAGATATAAAAATTCGCGCCATTGTTCAATTAATTAAGTGATCTCGATGAAAGTAATCAATGATATTTAAGACTAGATTATGCCGATCGCCTGATCCCAAAAGTAACTATGATGATCAAGTGTAGTCAAGCCCCCCCTTTTTAAGTTCCCAAATATGGTTTTACACTGTCACGCGGCTGTTGTCACCATCTCGACCCCTAATCTGGCCCAACTCAGCCAATTTTATAGTGATTTATTGGGGATGCCACCCCAGATCTATATTGAGGGAGTGTATGCGGAATTTCAATTACCGGGTTTACGATTAGGGATATTTGAACCCAGAAGCGGCGATCGCCAAGAATTTAGTTCCCCTAAGGGCGCAATGAGTTTATGCTTGCAGGTAAGTGACCTAGAAAAAGCGATCAAGAATTTTCGCGATTTAGGCTACCCACCACCGGGCGAAATTATCATCGCCTCCCACGGTCGGGAAATTTACGCTTATGATCCTTGCGGAAACCGGATTATTGTATACGAATCCAAAACTTGACAGTTGACAATTAACAGTTATTAATTAACCCTGTCCCATATATTCCTACTTTCCTAAAACTCTGTGTCAGAATCACCACAAGTCACCCGGTCCCTGGTGGGAATTGCCACCATTGTCGCGATCGCCACTCTGATTAGTAAAATCTTTGGCTTAGTCAGACAACAGGCGATGGCTGCAGCCTTTGGAGTAGGGCCAGCCATCGATGCTTACAACTACGCCTATGTAATTCCTGGCTTCCTGCTGATTTTATTAGGTGGCATTAACGGCCCCTTCCATAGTGCGATCGTCAGCGCGTTGGCCAAACGTAAACGGGAAGAAATCGAACCCCTAGTAGAAACGATCACCACCCTAGTGGGGACTGTCTTGCTATTTGTGACGGTGGGATTAATCATTTTTGCCACCCCTATGATTGATCTAGTCGCCCCAGGACTAAGCCAGACCCCGGAAGGCATAGAAATTAGGGCGATCGCCATTCAGCAACTCAAAATCATGGCTCCGATGGCCCTTTTATCTGGGTTAATAGGTATTGGCTTCGGTAGCCTCAACGCCGCCGATATGTATTGGCTACCCTCCATTAGTCCCCTATTTTCCAGCCTCGCCCTGATTGGCAGTTTAATCGCCCTCGCCCTATATTTGGGCGAAAGTATCACCCAACCGCAATACGCCCTGTTAGGAGGGCTAGTATTAGCCGGAGGAACCCTATCTGGGGCTATCCTACAGTGGATTGTACAACTTCCCGCCATGTGGCGATCGGGACTCGGTAAACTGCGGCTGCGCTTCAACTTCCAACAGCCCGGAGTCCGAGACGTAATGAAAGTAATGATTCCCGCCACCCTGTCATCAGGGACGCTACAAATTAACGTCTATACCGACCTATTTTTCGCCTCCTACATACCCCAAGCCGCCGCCGCCATGGCTTATTCCGGGTTAATGGTACAAACGCCCCTCGGCATCATTTCCAACATGATTTTAGTGCCATTCCTGCCCCTGTTTTCCCGCTTGCGAGACCCCAGCGACTGGCCAGAATTAAAAGACCGTATCCGTCAGGCTTTAACCCTAACGGCGATTACCATGTTACCCCTGAGTGCATTAATGGTAGCCTTAGCATTGCCTTCTGTGCGGGTGGTATATGAACGCTACGCCTTTGACCTAGCCGCCTCCAAATTTGTGGCTTTAATGTTAATGGCCTATGGTAGCGGAATGTTTGTCTACCTGGGGCGAGATGTTTTAGTCAGAGTCTTCTACGGTCTCGGAGACGGACAGACTCCCTTTCGGGTTAGTCTCTTTAACATTTTCCTGAATGCACTATTAGACTACATTTTGGTTAATGCTTTCGGTGCGCCCGGTTTAGTTTTGGCTACCGTGGGAGTTAACTTAATCTCTATGGTGATGATGTTATGGTTATTACATATCCGCCTAGGTGGTTTACCCTGGAAAGAGTGGAGTCGGCCATTTCTCGGCTTGGCTGCTGGTAGTATAGTCGTTGGCTTAGTGGCCTGGGTAATTCGTCTCGGTTTGGAGGAGTGGTTAGGTAGCCGAGGATTTTTTGCCATATTATTGGAACTGTCTATTCCAGGATTTATTGGTTTGGGGTTGTTTGCTTTCTGGGCGTTACAGATGAAATTACCGGAAGTGGATTTACTGATTTCCCGAGTTAAAAAACGCTTCCAAAAATAGGAGGTTTGAATGCTAGGGCTTTTTTTCCGGGTGATCAGATTTCCCGCTTGCCAAAATATCCGGTAGGGTTTATGGTGGTGACAGGTCATAAATTTTAACAACCAAAGCACCATGAGTCAAAAAGAACAACTGATTTTAATGGCAGAAGATGAATTAACGGAGTATAGTACAGAAGCCCGCAAAATGGAGAAACTGCGCCGTAAATTTAGCTTTGCAGTTCCCTATCCCCAACAGCATAAAATCCGCGAAGAAATTATGGCGGAAATACCTAATAATTTTTTGGCGAAATTAGTGGAAGAAAATCGGCAAATGGTAGCTTTGCCATTTTGGGGAATTGGTGGCTTAGGTCTATTGTTCGGAATTTCCTGGTCACAGCCTCTGGATTTTATCGCTACAGCGGTGGGGTTTTATGCGGCTTTTTCGATTCAGCAATTAGGATGGAAACTACAAGCGAAACGACTGGTAGTTAAAACTTTAGACCAAATTCAAGAAATTGTGACTTCCCCAGAAGAGAAAACCCGGGAGACTAATTCTTAGTTACCCCATAAATACCCGCCAACAGTAACCATCCTAACAGATTCACCCGAAAATCAAATATGGTGACATCGGCTAAGTTAAATAAAACACAGGCCCCAAATGCTACGATATAACTAAATAAAACTAGGCGATCGCCTTTAGTTAAATAGGGTCGCCCCATCAATTTTACCCCATCTACTAATACCCATCCCACCCCAGCCCAAAAAGCTATAGTTATCGGAATACCGACTTCCGCCATCATCATTAATGGTAGACTGTGGGGGTGTCCCATCCAAACATTCATTTGGGCTTCATAAACGGGGGTAAAATTTCGCAAACCCCAGCCAGTAATTGGTCGTTGTCGGGTCATTTCCCAAGTAAATCGCCACTGAGTTATCCTGAGAGTTTCTAGGGGGCGATCGAAATTTTCATCGGTTAATCTTTGCCAAAAATAGCCTGGAATAATTACCCGTAAACTATCCCGAAGAGGAGAAGGTGCAAAAGCAGCCCCCAACACCGCAGCCACAACTACACCGACCAACCCTAACAACCAATTCCAACCCAAATATATGGCGTATGCTAAACTAACACAAACCCCCACAATCCAAGCATTACGGGAGTTAGTGACAATTAAACCCAACCCGGAAAGTAGAGTTGTAGTAGCAGCAGTTACCAGCAAAAATCGAGGATTAACATTAGTTAAAATCCCGTGTTTTTCATAATTTACATCAGTTATTAACCCTAATTCTGCGACTAGCAAACCCAAAGAAAAGGCGAAAACAATGACTAAATAAGCAGCCAAAATATTCGCATACATGAACACAGAAGCCATCCGCCCTTGTGGGTTTCCTCCTGGTGCTAATACCCAGCCTAAAACACTTTGTAATAGTTCGATACCGGACCAACCCAGAAATTGCTGTCCCCAACCCAAAATCACAATAGGAATTCCGGGTAAAATCAATAACCAAGACAGCCATCGAAGTTGTGCAAAATTCTCAAGGAGGATTGCTACAGCAGCAAAGACGATAAAATAGGGGATAAAATTAGCAGTGCCCAAAATTGCCTCAACTGGATTTTCGGCAAAAATAACGGTTAACAGTAACAGTCCAGCTAATCCTAATAAGCCTCGGATTTTAGGTAGATTAAGTATCTGTTGATATCTGTGTTTAAGGGTAGTAATGACGGCTACAAAGATGGCAATAGCCCCTAAATTAGGCAATAGGGGCAAGGCTAACACTCCCAACTGTATGCAATTCCAGGCAGTTTGTAAAGAGCGATCGCTGTGAGTTTTAAACCACTTCCCGGTCATATAAAACCATCACACCATTTGCCAACTATAGTCACCACGAGTTAACCGAATTTGCGCCAATGCGAAAATAGTCGGAATAATCCTCGCATAATTAGTAGCAATGGCGCGCCAACCCAGGTCAGCTAAAAACCAAGTCCACAACACGGGACCCAAAAACCCCAAAATACTGCGGGTAGCGCCATAACGGGCGGCGGTCAAAGCCATACCCCGATTAGCAGCCTGGGCCGCGAGATGTCCCTGAATTTGGGTAGCAGCCACTGTCCCCCCTTGAATTAAGGTTTGGCGGGCGACTTGATATTTAGCAAAATGCAAGGCAAACTGATGGGCAATATGACCCAGAATAACAGGTCTGACTACAGAACTAATAGCTACAGCGCTTCCGGCTTTAAACAGCAGCCCTAAAGGGTCTTTCTGTACAGATATCGGTAAAGGCTGCATAGGTTTGGATTTAGCTAAAGCCTCTTGTACACGGCGGGTCAGGTCTTGCTGTTCGGATACCGGGAGACGGTCCCAAGCGCGACCCAATAGGGACAGAAAAATTTCCGCCTCCAAATCAGTAGTAGACAGTTGTCTGGAATAGGAAATCTTGAGATACCGACAAACCTGGATCAAGGTTTGACGATAGGTTACTTGTTGGGTTTTTCCCCTCAAGACAGTCATTCCGTCTGCAGCCAGATAGCGAAAACGTTGTTCCAAAGAATCTAACCACGCATGGCGATCGCGACTCTGCACGTCAATAGGTTGGGGTGTGTTAACATAATCCAACGGGTTAAAGCGACGGCTAAATAGAAGTTCAGTTAACTGTTGTAACTCATCTTCGGTTGCCAATTCTAATGCTGTTCTCAGTTCATCCAAAATCGATGCCCTCCTCAGCCCCAGATAATATCATATTCCATATTTTACATGAGCCCGGCTATCAAAAGTTAAACAGGAGTTCAGGGAACCCTTGACGGTAGCCATAGAGTCAATAACATTGATTGGCATCAAGGTAGTGGTGTTCCCTAGGTATGGAGTCCCCTGGCTAACCTAATTGACCAGATTTCCCGAAAGTATCTACTATTTGCATTTCGATTATGACCCAAGTTGATATAATTGTGATTGGTGCAGGGATTGCCGGATTAATTTGCGCCCAACAGTTGCGGCGGGCTGGGTATTCGGTGGTAGTTGTGGAGAAGTCTCGGGGAGTTGGGGGACGCGCAGCTACTCGTCGGGTAGGTGAAGATAGGGTTGATCATGGTTTACGGTATCTCGAACCCACGGGGGAAACTGTGGGAAAGTTAATCACGGCTATGGGGTCGGATCTGCAACTGTGGACTGATAGGATTTATCAGTTTCGGTCGGGAGAATTTCAGGCCTTACCAATGCAGGGCTGTTATATTTGTCCCCAGGGAATGAATGGGGTGGGGAAATTCTTAGCGACTGATTTGGATATTTGGTTTGGTCGCCGGGTAGAGTCGATTACTCCCCAGGATAATGGCTGCTGGTTTTTGGATTTGGCAATAACGGCTGATAACTACCCGGAAACTCCCAAAGATATCGCTGCTAAAGGGGTGGTTGTAGCTATTCCTGCACCCCAAGCGTTAATGTTATTAGAATCTCCAGGGGCGCAAATTCCGGCGGATATGATTGCACAAATACGATCGCTTAATTATGATCCTTCTCTGGCAGTGATGGCGGGTTATAGTGAGGATAAATGGGCGGCATTAGAGAACAGAAATCTGCTCTGGAAAGGGGTAGAATTTCCCGAAGGCGATCGCCTGGAGTGGGTCAGTTTGGACAGTAGCCGCCGCCAGAACCCGAAAACACCTATTTTGGTTTTCCATAGTACCCCGAAATTTGCCCGCCAATATCTTGATGTGACTGATTTAGAAACCCCCGGAAGAATGCTCCTACAAACTGCGAGCGATCGCTTATTTTCTTGGTTAAACTCCCCGGAATGGATGCAGGTTCACCGATGGCGTTATGCTTTTTGTCAAGAGTGTTTATCAACTCCCTGTATAACTACTATAACTCCCCTGCCTTTGGTGGGGGCCGGAGATTGGTGCAGCCCCAAATCTATTGATGGTGTGTTACAATCAGGAATGGCGGCGGCTGATTGGGTCAATTCCCAGTTACAAAAACGCCCCTTGCCTGGTCAAAAAATCTGGCAATTATTGGCTGTTAATTAGGGTGCTTCTGTCGATTTAGTCCCGTTTGGTTACAGTATATAATGAGTTACCCAAAATTCGGCTTCAAACATTACTTATTGTTGGCTACTGCTTTAGTGTTGGCTATGGGTGGATTAATTCGCGCCCAGGCTAACTCTCCCCAAACTTATAGCTTCTCGACTGAGTTTAAAGGGGGGATTCTGGAAGGAAAATTTACCGGATATGATGCCAACAATAATGGTATTTTAGAACAGGAAGAGTTGACCAGTTTTGTGGCTACTTATAATGGCTTTAATACTGAACCTAAAACCGCTAATTGGCATCAATCCCATATCCGCCGATTTCAAATGGATCTCAACTCTCAAAAAATTATCCTGTTAGCGATCGCTACTCAAGATATACCACAATCAGGGGTTAATTGCAGCCTGGAATTTATTTTGCGTCTGGGGGGATATGTGGAAGGACGAGATTTAATTGAAATTGAAAGATCATCGGGCTTTTTTAATCAAGTCTGTCTGGATCAATTTCCGAATTTGAGAAACCATGAAACTCAGTCTTTACAGGTTAATTTGATTAACTAATCTCCTGTCCCCCCCTCCCCCCAAAATCAGTGGGGGGGGTTGACAGCTACGGGCATTAATGATAGTATTTTAATGTATAGCCTCATAATTAAAATCTAAGTGCTAATAAAAAAAAGGGATATATTCCCATTATATAGCATAATACCATAAGCCCAGCCAAAAAGCCAGCAACCCCCCCCAAAAAAATTTTTTGTAACATTTCTTAATTTTTTTGTTACAAAACTTAACATAACCAGGTTAGGTATCAGGAAAGATAGGTATATTTTCTGAGTTCAGTAACAAAAGGAATAGTATTAATTCCATGCTTGACAGCTTCGGGATTGTTTTCTAAAGATTGAATAATACAATCAGCAAAATTGTAACGGCGATCGCTAAGACCATATCGCTTAGTTAAATAGCCCAAAAGTTCCAAAGCGTAATCATAAAAACTCAACATATCAGCGAGACAGGCTAATTTAAGAATCCGGTCTGGGGTTTTAAGGTGATGATTTTGGTCAGGTCGAATTAAATCACGGAAATAATAGCCATCAGTCCAGACAAATTGTCCGCGATGTTGTCGGGACATGAGACTAATTCCCTGTCGCAAGCCATGCCATTTTTGACCGATATCAAACAAAGTAAATTGAGAGTTTCTCAGATATTGATCAACATCTGCAAACAGAGGTTGATGCTTGTATAATTCCACAAAATTCACCTCTACCACGGCGGCGAGGACATCAGGGATAATGTGATTTTTACCTCCGAGTAAAACATTCAATTCTCCGCCTTGTACATCCAATTGTATCAAATCAATGGGACTTTGTAAATTCACAAAAAAATTATCCAATGTAGTGGTAGCAACCTGAGTAGTGGAGATTAACTTATGGCGATCGCTATATTCTGATAATCGGTCAATAACGACATCATTAGGGGGATATAGGGAGGAACAACCGGGATGTTGAGTAACATATAAAGAAGCGCCTTGACAGTGATTCCAGAGTGCGAGGGGGATATGTTTTTCAGTCCAAGTAATATTTTGAGAAGCGAGTTCAGCATTACGGCGATCGCAGGCTTCTTGGTCAGCATCAAAGCCATAAATAGTCAAATTAGGGGCAAAGATTTCCCAACCTTGGCGGGAATAATCCGAATCAGCAAACTCATCTATTTTCCGGGACCCGACAATACAGAGGGTGAGATGAATAGAATCTAAATAACCCCATTGTTTTAAAGTTGGTACAAAAAAGGACATTTTGGTAATCTCAAATCCGCGCTTTAATGATATCTGATGGGCTGTGTAGGGTGCGTGATAATTGACGCAACCTACAACAGGATTATGGATTATCCAATAGTAGCAGCCCGCTTGTAGGCTTCATCAAGAACTTCTGATAAAGTCGGGTGTGTGTGGACTAGAAAGGTTAAGGTATTGACAGATTGACGGAGGGCGATCGCATTAGCAGCCTCTTGAATCAAATCGGAAGCATGGAGGCCAAAGATATGAACTCCGAGGAGTTCCCCGGTATCTTGGCGGTAAATAACCTTAGCAACCCCCTCGGTATCGACCTCAGCGATCGCCTTAGAATTACCCTTAAAATAGCTTTTGACACTAGCGACCTCAAAGCCTTGAGATTTACCCAACTCTTTAGCGGCGGGTTCAGTCATACCGACATAACTAATTTCTGGGTGAGTAAAAGCAGCAGCGGGGATACTGAGATAATCGACCTGGCGATCGCGTCCACAAATAGTTTCCACTACGGCGACTCCTTGGGCTGATGCAGCATGGGCTAACATCATTTTACCAGTAACATCACCAATAGCCCATAGATGTGGTACTCGTTGGGTCCCGGAGAGAACCCCCAAATAATTATCAACGGGAATAAATCCCCGTTGAGTTTCCACGCCGAGAGTTTCCAATCCCATATTTTTACTAACAGGAATGCGACCAGTAGCGACCAAACAAGCATCAACTTCTAAAACCTGTTCGACCTGTTTAGTTTTCGCATCAGCCAGTTCAATCAACACGGGAGAACCGGGAGTAACTTTCAGGGCTAATTTACCAGAGAAAGTTTCGACATCGCGGGATGAAAGAAGGACCCGTTCAGCTAATTTAGCAATATCGGGGTCAAAAGTAGGCATCAAATTATCGAGGGCTTCAATCATGGTCACTTCACAACCCAAAGCGGTATAAATATCGGCAAATTCCAAGCCAATATAACCACTCCCGACAATAGCAATCCATTGTGGTAGTGATGACAATTTCAAAGCATCATCACTGGTAAAAACGGTTTGATGGTCAATTTCAATACCTGGGGGTACAAAGGGGACAGAACCGGGGGCGAGAATGATATCCTTAGCGGTGATAATTTTTTCGCCGTCCTCAGTAGCGATCGCGACTTTTTGGGGTGCCGCCACTTTACCCCAGCCATGAAATGTATCAACTTTCAGGCGTTTAAGGCTATTAGTTAAATCCGATCGCAGTTTAGTAACAATATTTTCAGCGTGGTTAGCAATAGTTTGGCGATCGAAATTAACCGCCCCCACCTGAATTCCTAGGGACTGCAAATGGTGGGCGTTGCGAAGTTCCCGGACCCTTCCAGAAGCCGCTAATAAGGCCTTAGAGGGGATACAGCCACGGTTAACACAGGTTCCCCCCATAAGGTCGGCTTCCACAATTGCGGTCTTTAAGCCACAGTTGACGGCGTGGATAGCCGCCCCATGTCCTCCCACACCCGCGCCAATAATTACCAAATCATAATCAAAACCTTGGCTCACAATCACTCTCCTGGTGCGATTCTATTCACAATCATTTTCACAATCATTGTTAACCAGAAAGGGTACATCAGACAAGACCATCTGAGGATCATTCTCGCAATTGGTCTATATTTCCACTGGCTAAAACTTCAAGATGGGCGGTAATTTTTGAGGCTTCCCAATCCCACCAGCACAATTTTTGTAGTTGTTCTATTACTGGATTTGGGAAGCGTTGCCGAATTATTTTAGCGGGATTTCCACCGACAATAGTATAGGGTTCTACATCTTTGGTAACTACAGCATGGGCGGCTATTATCGCGCCATTACCTACTTTAACACCGGGCATAATAGTAGCTTTGTAGCCTATCCAGACATCATTTTCAATGATAGTATCTCCTCGGCTATATTCGGAATCAGGCTGAATTTTTTGCCAACCATGACCGAAGATTTCAAAAGGATAGGTGGTAAAATTATCTAAACAATGGTTACCGCCATTCATAATAAATTCTACATGGCTGGCGATCGCACAAAATTTGCCAATAATTAATTTATCCCCGATAAAGTCAAAGTGATAGCGCACATTTTTCTCAAAGTTTTCGGGATGGTCAAAATCATGATAGTAGGTGTAATCTCCGACAATAATATTGGAGTTTTTTATAATATTTTTGAGAAAGCACAACTGCCCATAATTGGCTAAAGGATAGGCTAGGTTAGGGTCTGGTCCCCATTCTTGGTTGGTGGTCATGATGGTTGAGGTGGTGATTTTTAGTGGAACGTTCAAAATTCGTGGCAAAATTATTTATATATTAGCGATCGCCCCCAAAATCTAAAGTCAAGCCAAAATATGCAATCAACCATTACAGCCCAATCAGTTGTGGACTTTTTAGGCTCAGAAATTGTCCCGAACCAGAAAACCGACAAAGTAGCCATTTTACCAATTCCCTTTGAAGCCACCACCACTTATCGCAAAGGGTGCGAAAACGGGCCAGGAGCCATCTTAGAAGCCTCCCAACAACTAGAATGCTATGATGATGAACTGGAAGCGGAGGTGGGGTTACAGGTGGGAATTTACACCCATGAAGCCATTGCGGATACCCGCGAGGGCCAGTCGGTGTCACTGGAGGAAATGCTGCGGGTGACGACAGAGACGGTAAAATCTCTAGCTGCTGAAGGTAAGTTTGTGATCGCCCTGGGGGGGGAACATGGCATCACGGCGGGAGTGGTGGAAGCCTACCGCCAAAGGTCAACGGAACCATTTACAGTAGTCCAAATCGATGCTCACGGTGACCTACGCCACGAATACGAAGGGTCTATCTACAATCATGCTTGTGTGATGCGTAGGGTGGTAGAGATGGGTTTACCGACGGTACAAATAGGGATTCGTAGCCTATGTAAAGCCGAAGCTGATCTAATTCGAGATCAGGAAATGAAGGTAATTTGGGGCCGCGAAATTGCTAGGGGGTCCGATTGGATAGAAAAAGCGATCGCCAGTATACAGACCAGGCGGGTATTTCTGACCATAGACCTAGACGGTATCGACCCGAGTATCATACCGGGAGTAGGGACACCAGAACCGGGAGGACTTTCCTGGTATGATTTAATTGCCTTTCTGCGACAGTTATTTATATGCCAGGAAGTGATTGGCTGTGATGTAATGGAATTAGCACCTGTTGTGGATTCGGTAGTTTCTGAATTTACCGCCGCCAAACTGGTCTATAAACTGGTAGGGTATCAGGCGTTAGCCAAAGGTTGGATTCATTGACCCGAAATTCCGCACCGCCTCCGGCGCGTGTAGCAGTTGGCTGGTCTTTTTCCTGGCTGACTCCGGCACGCGCCCCGACAAGGAACTTGCTCCCAGAATCGTAAGCGCGATAATGAGAGGTGGTTCATAATATCGACCTTGAGCGATCAAACTTTGAACTGCTATGAAAGGTACTCTGATTAACAGCTATGCTCCTGACTTTGAATTACCTGGGGTGGATGACGAAGTTCACCACCTAGCCCGGTATCTGCAAAAATTTCAGGTTGTCATCGTTATCTTTATGTCAAATTCTTGCCCCTACGTTCAATCTTATGTAGGCAGAATGAAGGCACTGCAAACCTATTTGCAAACGGTGGGAGCGACTATAGTGGGGATTAATGCTAATGACCCATTACAATCGCCGTCTGACAGCTTTGAGCAGATGAAAATCTTTGCCCAAGACCATGATCTGAATTTTCCATATATTCGGGATGTGACCCAGGATGTGGCTCACTGTTTTGGCGCGGAAACTACCCCGGAAGCCTTTGTCCTGGATAACCAGGGAATTTTGCGCTACCGAGGTGGCTTGGACGATAACCCGGAATCCCCAGAAGCGGTAACTATCAACTATCTCAAAAACGCAGTATCTCAATTATTGGCAAGTGTTGCGATTGCCCCGGAAACTACCCCGCCGATTGGTAGTCCGATTCAATGGCGAAGATGATGGTCTACCTCACTGGGATGATTCCCTCTCAGAAAAAATCTGATATCAATAGCAGCTTTCTGGTATCTTGAATTGGGACCGAACCTTATATCTGCGTAATCCGTAGATGGTATATAGCCATTGTCAATAGGGGATCTAAATGGGGACAAAATATAAACGGATCTTACTGAAACTCAGCGGTGAAGCCCTTATGGGTAGCCTGGGATATGGCATAGACCCGATTGTGGTTCAGGAAATCGCCCAGGAAGTTGCTGATGTGGTCAATAAAGGGGTGCAGGTGGCGATTGTGGTGGGCGGGGGTAATATCTTCCGAGGAATGAAAGCAGCTTCTGCGGGAATGGATAGGGCGACCGCCGACTATGTGGGTATGATTGCTACAGTGATGAATGCGATCACGTTACAAGATTCCCTAGAACAAATAGGAGTGCCAACTCGTGTACAAACGGCGATCGCTATGCAGGAAGTGGCTGAACCCTACATCCGACGCAAAGCTATTCGTCATTTGGAACTAAACCGGGTGGTGATTTTTGGGGCGGGTTCGGGTAATCCGTTTTTTACCACGGACACGACGGCGGCACTGCGGGCGGCGGAAATTGATGCCGAGGTGATTTTTAAAGCCACTAAGGTAGATGGAATTTATGATTGTGACCCGGCAGTTAATCCTGATGCTCGTCGCTATAATACTCTTACCTATGGCTATGTGCTGACCCATGACCTACGGGTGATGGATAGTACGGCGATCGCCCTGTGCAAAGAAAATAATCTTCCTATTATTGTATTTAACCTGACTGAGCGTGGCAATATTGGCCGGGCTGTGGTGGGTGACACTGTTGGAACTTATGTCGGAGGTTCTTGTGAAGTTAGCTGATGTTGAAAACCTGATGAAAAAAGCCTTAGAATCTACGGGGCGATCGTTTAATACGATTCGCACCGGACGGGCTAATGCTTCCCTATTAGACCGGATTACGGTAGAATACTACGGGAGTCCGACTCCTCTCAAATCTTTGGCAAGTATCAGCACTCCTGATGCTTCTACTATTACTATCCAACCTTTCGATCGCAATTCTCTAAACAACATTGAGAAAGCTATTTCTATGTCAGATGTGGGACTGACACCTAATAACGATGGCTCAGTTGTACGTCTGAATATTCCGCCGCTGACGGAAGCACGTCGCCAAGAATTTGTGAAACTGGCGGGAAAATACGCCGAAGAAGGCCGGGTGTCGGTTCGTAATGTCCGCCGAGATGCGATCGACTCGGTTCGCAAACAGGAAAAAAGCGGGGATATCTCTGAGGATGAATCCCGCGATCTTCAAGACCAGATTCAAAAACTTACTGATAAGTACACAGCTAAGGTTGATGAACTACTCGAAGTCAAAGAAAAGGATATTATGACGGTCTGAGGTATTTTGATGGGGGTTAATCCCCCAAAACCACCCGCACCCCCATTGATGTAAACAAAAGTTAATGGCTGAAATTTATGTTTGACTGTATCATTGTCGGAGCAGGTCCCGCTGGTGGGGCGGCGGCTTATCATCTCGCTAAACGAGGGCGCAATCCTCTGGTGGTGGAAAAAAACTCCTGGCCGCGAAATAAGCCCTGTGGTGGTGGGGTGTCTCCGGCGATCGCTTCCTGGTTTGATTTTGATTTTACTCCCGCGATATCCACTACTGTTGATAAAATCCGTTACACTTTCAAACTGGCTGACCCCGCCGAAACGGCTATATCAAAACCTATGTGGATGGTGCGCCGAGATGTTTTTGATGCTTTCCTGATGCAGCAGGCTCAAGATCAAGGCGCTAGTTTCCAACCTAATACAGAAGTTACTGGTATTAAGTTTAAAGGCGACAGTTGGCAATTAACTACTGCTAATGGTGAAACCCTCACAGGTCGCTATCTGATTGCAGCAGATGGCGCAAAAGGACCTGTGGGCTCATGGTTGCGCCTCAAACAGTCTAATCCTCGACTGGCTATGGTCACGGAAGCTACTCAATTATCAGATGTGCCAACTTTTGAATTTGGTATGGTGAAAAATGGCAGTCTGTGGGGGTTTCCCAAGGCTGATGGTTACACGGTTAGCGCTGCTACTTTCCGAGGAAAAGACCCTAAAAATTTGAGCCAAGATTTGAGTCAATATCTGAAAGCGTTGGGGTTAGATCCTAGTTCCCCTATTGTTGAACATCCTCTGCGACTTTGGGATGGCGATCGCACCCTTCATGGTCAAAATGCTCTGATTGCTGGAGAAGCTGCTAGTATTGTTGACCCCCTCTCTGGGGAAGGTATCCGCCCGGCTATTTTGACTGGGGTGAAAGCCGCAGAGGCGATCGATGCGGCGATCGGTGGAGACCAAAGCGCCCTGGAAAAATATACCGAAATTATTCGGACTGAATGGGGTGTAGATATGGTTTGGGCTTCACGGTTGGCTGGTGTATTCTACAGTTTCCCTGGTATTGCTTATAAGGCGGCGGTTAAAGTTCCTGCTGCTACTGAGTTGATGAGTAAAATCCTTTGTGGCGACCTTCGCTATGGCGATGTGGCTGGTCGCGCCATCAAGAAATTGAGTCCGTTTTAATTTTCACGGGGAATCAGTTTTGCTAATTTAGGGATTGACAAGCACCGGGAACTAATGGTAATATACTTACATACAGTTATATAATAGAAATCTGTGCCTAAATATTAAAAATGTCAATATTCCCATTATCTAAAAGTATACCAGAAGCCGCCCGCCGAGGCAAGCACCCCCCAGAAAAAAAATTTTTTCGCAACAAAACTTAATTTTTCGTTACAATACTTAACATAACCGTAATCATGAGTTATCCATTGTCCATGATTGGGATTAAGCTAAAATGAAGTTCCCAGGGGAGGTATTGAATGGGAATCTCCGATAGTTTTGTTAGAATAACTACAATCGAAATATCGTAGCAGCCACCAATGTTCTGAAAAGAGCAGCCATTTTAAATCAGGAAAGCAGCCCCATATCTGCTAAAAATAGTCAAACCTAATTTTGCATTGTAGCTAAATAGAGGGAATCTTAGCCGGATTCTCGAACTCCCCCAATCAGGAAACTTATGTACACTGTGGACACTGCACAAGACCTTAAATCTCAACTAGATCATCAAGTTTTGCTACGTCGAATCATTAGTAGGATTCGGCAATCATTGGAACTGCCAGAAATTCTGAAAGCGACAGCAGGGGAAGTCCGTTCATTTTTAGGAACGGACCGGATTATGATCTATAGATTTGATCAAGACGACAGTGGTGAAGTGGTGGCAGAGTCCATTTATGACGATCGCCTCCCGTCCCTGCTAGGGTTGCATTTTCCGGCCGATGATATTCCGGAAGAGGCACGCGATCGCTATGTAAAACTTAGACAGCGAACCATAGTTAATGTTCACTCTGGAACCATAAGTATAAGTCCCCTAGACTGTCCAGAAAGTGGGGAACCGCTACCGACGACAGAAATCAAATCGAGATCTGTAGATCCTTGTCATATCAGTTATCTGACCGCCATGGGAGTTCAATCCTCGGTGGTTGTACCGATTCTGTACAGTAGGGGAAAAAATCATGATAAATCGCGATCTGGTCAGTTTTCAACCTCATCAAATAAATTGTGGGGGTTATTGGTTTCTCATCATTCTGAACCACGGGAAACTTCGCCATTAGAATTGCAGATTTTGCAATTAGTGGTCGATCAGATGACCATTGCCATTGGTCAAGCTGATATGCTGGCTCAAACCCGCAAACAGGCGATGTTAGAAGCTGCTATTAATAAGGTAGCTTCTCTGTTACATGAACAACCGACGATTGAGTTACAAGCGGCTTTAGAGGCGGCTGTGGAGGACTTTGAGGGTTCAGGAGGGCGACTATATATCCAATCTCATCCGGAAAAGACCCCGGAGGTATTTTATTGTGGTGAACAGCCGACGATGCCTTCATGGGAAACCAAATCAATCATGGAAGAACATCCCCTCTGGCAAAAGTGGCTGAGGGAGGGGTTTAAGTGTAACAGTAACAGCGCGAAGCGATCGCTTGATGGTAGTGGCGGAAATATTTGGGCAATTACGGATTTATATAAAGAACCCCAACTGCGAATTTTTACCCCAGCTTTTAAATCTACCGCCATTCGGGGTTTGTTAGTGTTTCCGATTAAATACCGCCATAATAACCTAGGATGTCTGACTATTTTTCGTGATGAAATTGACACAGAAACCATCTGGGCGGGACGCTTTGATCCTAGTTTAAAACAAATGATGCCCAGACAATCATTTGAAGTGTGGCGGGAGTTCAAACAAGGTCAATCCCAACCTTGGACAGCGGATGAGATTAGCTTAGGTCAAGCATTAGGGAAACATTTTTCGATGGCAATTCAACAATATCTGTTGTATAGAGAGGTTCAAGACTTAAACAGTACCCTAGAACAACAGGTACAGCAGCGGACGATTCAACTCAAACAGTCTTTAGATAATGAACAAGTGAAAACCGAACAGTTAGAAAAGACTCTGGATGAACTGAAACGCACGCAAAGCCAACTTATTCAAACTGAAAAGATGTCAGGCTTGGGTCAGTTAGTGGCTGGAGTCGCTCACGAAATTAATAATCCGATTAACTTTATTTTTGGGAATTTAAGCTATGTGAGTGAGTATAGCGAAAGTTTACTTCAACTCATTCTCCTTTACCATAAATACTATCCCCAAAGACACCCGGAGATTGAAAACTATGAAACGGAAATCGACCTAGATTTTCTTCAGGAAGATTTACCGAAAATTCTGGCATCAATGCAGATAGGCTCCCAAAGAATTCGCCAACTGGTGTTATCTCTGCGGAATTTTTCCCGTCTGGAGCAAGCCGATCGCAAATCGGTTGATATTCATGAGGGTATTGATAGCACTCTGTTAATTCTGCAACATCGTCTGAAGCCTAGACCTCATCATCCTACTATTGAAGTAGTTAAAAATTATGGTAATATTCCGCCTATAGAATGCTATGCGGGATTACTTAATCAGGTGTTTATGAATCTGATAAGTAATGCCATAGATGCTCTGGAATTTCATGTTAAACAGCATCCAGAGGAGGATTTTTCACCGGGAATCAGGATTAAGACTGCTTTAATTTATGATGTAAATAATGGTCAAGATTGCTTGGAAATTTCTATATCTGATAATGGTCCAGGAATCCCCTCAAACATTCAAGCTAGTATTTTCGATCCTTTCTTTACGACTAAACCTGTAGGATTAGGTACAGGTTTGGGTTTGTCGATCAGCTATCAAATTGTGGTAGAAAAGCACCAAGGTAAAATCAATTGTTGTTCGGAACCTGGTCAAGGTACAGAGTTCAGGATTACGATTCCGGCTTATAATATATCTCGAACCAAGTCCAAATAAGTCGAAGTAAGTCGAAGTAATGGTAGAAGGCGATTAACCGAAATTGATGATCATGAGAAATCTATTAAGTATTTTACTGGTGAGTGTTAGCCTATTGTGGGGGTGTTTAACACCTATGGCGATCGCAGATAATCTGAATTTTGATCAGGGGGCTGAGATTTTTAGCGTCCACTGTGTGGGCTGTCATGCTGGGGGTGGTAACATTATTAGGCGGGGTAAAAATTTGAAACAGCGGGCTCTCCAACGCAATGGCTACGACTCCATAGAGGCGATCGCAGAAATTGTGTCTAATGGTAAAAGCAATATGTCGGCTTATTCTGACCGTCTGAGTGTCTCAGAAATCAAACAGGTCGCCGCCTATGTGTTAGACCAGGCTGAGAAAAACTGGCGTTAATGGACTGTTGCAATTAACTGCTGGCGGTAACGGATAACCCTTCGACAATAACAGATGGAGTATAAATAGAACCATTCCAGTTAGCATCTCCTCCGACATTAACTACTTGCTTTAAGGCGGTGTAGACATTTCCAGAAACCATGGTATTTTTAACCCGACCGACAACGTGACCATTTTCAATGCGATATCCCAGATCGACATTAACGGAAAATTCCCCAGTAATTCCGGCCGCCGCTCCTAACATCTGATCAATAATTAGACCGTGGTCTAGCTGTTTAATTAAGTCTTGCATAGAGTCGCGTCCGGGTTCAATTAACAAATTGAATAATCCGGGGGTAGGATAACTATTCAAATTGGCTCGAAACCCGTTCCCTGTGGTACCACTACCGAGGGTGCGCCCGGTAGTTAAATCAGTATAAAATAGCTTGAGTATGCCATCTTGAATAAAGACAATGGGACGGGTGGGAATTCCCTCATCATCAAAGGGGCAGCTAAACGGCCCTAGGGCGGGTTTCTGAGAGAGGGTAAGGGAGGTAGACACAACTTGGGTTCCGAGGCGATCGCTCCAGGGAGAAGACCGTTCTAGGACTTGTTTACCATTGAGAGCAGCGGAAACTGTACCCCATAACATATCTGCGGCTTTGGCGGTAAATAAAATGGGGACGCGCCCAACCAAGGGGGGTGCGTTTTCCCTAGCCCATTCCAGGCGCTGGAGAATGCGTTGGCTCAATAACTGTGGTTCAAGGCTACCCCGTTGAGTCTGACCGTCGGAAATGTAGAGAAAATCATTTTCCTGGACTAATTCGGTTTCCAAATAAGCGCTGAGGGTTGTATCGGTGTGGCTACAATCAAGACCTCTGGAATTAATCAGGCGGGTTGATTCGACTTCACAATCCCATTCTCCTGAGCAGATAATATCTGGGTAGATGTCTCGAATGCAGCTAATGGTCTCTTTTCCCCAGGCCATAAGCTGTTCTAGTTCGATGGAATTTCCGATCGCCGGATAGTGATTTAGGGAAGTATCATCGGCTATGGTAATGGTTTCTGGGTGATTAAGGGCTGATAGAGCGATCGCTCGCTCGACTAATTTTTGAGGGGGAACTGCACCGTGGGCGACAGCCAATCCGGGGCAGCCATCGCGCCACAATCGCAGAACAATTCCCTCTGATTCAATCCGTTCGATTTGTTTGAGTCGGTTAGCTTCAAAAAAGAGGGGGCGAGCTTGGGACGTAGCTCGGAATACCTCCGCCACTTCTGCTCCGGCTTTTGCCGCCAACTCCAGAAGCTGTTCGGCTATCTGGTCATGGGTCATGGATGGTCGATTCTGCCATAGCTTTCACATCGTTACATCCTACCCTGTGGCGAGCCACAAAAACCGGGTATTTTCCAGAGAGATTACCAAAGGGAGATTAATCGGTCTCCTGGGGCCCAAAGACCATTTGCAGAACCATGGCTTCACCTCCGGTCTGATGATAGCGATCGGCCCACTGGCGAATGATCTCATCTAACTCTTCTAAGGCTGACTCAATGCGATCGCTGGGAATATCCAATTCCTCCAAAACCCGCATTACCTTGGGCTGACGTTCCGCCCAGTCCCTCATTAAACGGAAATACCTAGCGGTATCTTCCACCATAATATAGGTGCGTTCTTCCTGATCTTCGGGAGAATAGGAAGCGCGGGTCAGAGCATAGAAAGGCATCCCCCAAGGAGAATCTATTTTAGTGACTGTCCCAGAGTAGATCAAGCGTCGCTTAATATGTTCTGTTAAGGCTTCACTTAATGGCATCCGTCTACTAGGTTCGATGTCTTCTTGAGAACGTCTATGGAGAAACTCAATCAATTCCATAAACTGAAAAGAGTTGATCAATTGAGCATCGGGTAAATACTTGGGTAAACGACTTTCAATTACCCGTTTTTCTTCTTGAGTTAAACTGCTACCCGGGACTCTGGCTTTTCCCGGTTGCCAAGGGTACTGCTCTAGCCACACATAGGGAAACTGAATCAGATAGCGAGGTTCCGTAGAACCCAACATTTTTAAGAGCTTCCCTTCGGTCAGTGCTTCCCGGACTTCCTCAACAATCACTTTCACCCGTTTGGGTTCAATATGATGTAGGTGTCCGGTCATGCGGAGGTTTTCACCCTGCTCCATATAAGTTGTATAGATAGCACATTTAGCGGCAGTTGCCGCCGCATCTAAAAATGCCCCATGTCTATGCCCACTGGTTCTCATGGCGCTAAAAGCCAAATAAAGCATGATCTGATCCATGCCACTGGGGCTAAGGCTTTTGATCAGATCTGTATCTTTTTTCATGACAATCCCTGGAATTTCATAAATAATATATGAGATGAATGGTATTATCCCCATTAGTGAGAATGGGTTATCTTACCCAGATCTATTGCTGAGTAAATAAATAAACGACTGGAGACCGCGCAGTTTCTATCCCTGATGCTAGTATGGGTTTGCCACGGGGACTTATGACCGGGCGCAACCTATTTTATTAGACAACTTACCTGGCCTTTCCTCAATTGGTAATATAGTAGTTTGGACGCACCCTCGGCACTCAGGGCTTTCCAATTGAGATTAGTTTAGTTTAGATATGCTTATTATACACACAAAACCGCCCAACATCCATAAACTCATGGAAATGTTCGGCAGTTGTGGTCTTTATAGATTGGTTGTATTTGTTGACAAATACTCGGATTTATGTTCTAAAATTTATTGGGGCTAAAACATGACACTAGAAGGGGATTTTCCTACCGGAATCATCAGTCATTGATTAGCGGCCACTGCCACGATGGGGAAACAGGGATTCTGATGGAGATGTTTGCTCGAATGTCTCAGCAAATCCCCGTCGGGGTGTTCCTTGCCAGGGACTGCGGGAGCCATGATGCTCCGTTTGCGCTGATAGCATATATTGATTAGTCATCGATTCTAATTGCTGTGTGGTTGGGGCTAGTTCCATCGCTTTCGCGGGACTGGCAATGCCTAACAACAGCAACATAGAAAAGCCAAAAGTAGGGTTGAGTTTCATGGAAATGTCCGTATTAAAGCGTCCATTTCCTGATACCAATCTAATAGGCCTATATCAGGATAATCTGATAATTTTTTTGTTCACCCCTACGGTACTGGTGGCGCTGACATCTACGGCTAGGGGTTGACAGCTCTCGGACAGTCATGATAATATGAAAAAAGTATAGGTTATAATATAAATCTGTTAACTTTTTAAAAAAATGTCAATATTCCTATTATGATATAGACTACCACGGGGATATCGCTTTTGTCAACCCCCCAGTCATAAAAGGCGATTTTTTTTGTTACAAAACTTAACATAACTCTTTGATGACTTCGACGAGTAGCCAGCGACCGGCGGAGTTGTGTCGTCCGCAAACAGTGATGGGGGTAGCGGTAGGGATGGTTTGTAATTGTTGATTGATGTGTGGGTGTAGGGTGACGAGACTCCAGACCTGACCGAGGAGTGAGTGAGGTTGAGAGAGGGTGAGGGTATATTCTTGGTCTGGGTGGCGGTGAAATTGTCCGCTAAATTCAGATAGTGAGGGTGATATGAATTGGGGAGGGTTGGGGGAGGGTTGGGGAATTTCGCCAGTTATGGGATAGGCTTGTGGGTGGTCTAAATAGTATTGTTGCCATTTTTGCCAATCGGGGCGATCGCCTGTAAGGTTAAACAGGGGAATAATGGCGGCGGGGGCTATGGGGTCAGTTAATAGTGCTTGTTGAAGCGATCGCACTGATAGCATTCGGGGAGATATGCGCTGTTGGACAGATAAAGCCGCAGCCATTCCCGCCGCCTGTCCGATACCCAAAACCACAGGTTGTAGACGGGTAGCGCCATTAGCGATATGGGAAACGGAAATATTTTTCTCAGCGACAATTAAGCCTTCTGTAGTTTCTGGAATTAAGGCACTATAGGGGATAGTAAAGGGGGTTCCCGTCCAGCGACCTCCCCAGCGCAGTAGTTTAAGTTTAACTGGTAGTAACCCGGCGCTGTAGTGATGATCATTGGGATAATTACCAATGGCGATCGCCTCACATTGTCCATTGTGGTCTATAGGTAAGGGGGCGACGCGACCTTCTGAGATAGGTAAAATATGATTTTCTGTAATAGTTTGGACTCCACACAGGCGGCGACTTTCGCGGTAGTAGGGGTGAATAGCAAAAGCGCCCAGTTGCTGAGGAGTTAAGCCTAGGTCAGTTTTCCAAGCTGATAGAGTATGGGGAAATATGTTCTCAGCCAAGCCGTAGCGCCTTCCTAGGTGCTGTTGAATAAAGGCGGCGAAATTTAAACTATGCTGTAGACTTTCCCGCCAGAATGCCTGTTTTTGTGGGGCTGAAGCCATCAAACGATTTAATCCTACTCCGTAATCATTACCTTTATGGGGCCAGTTAATCATAATTAACCCCCCAGGTAGGCGACCATAGTTGAGGAATTGTTGGGGGTCGTAACCATCCCAAGCCCCCTGAAATTTGCTAAAATCTGCTTCTGGGGTAGGTTTAATGGCTGGGGCTTCTGTGCCAAAATCTTGTAATAAGACTACCCAGGTGGGATCTTGTACTGGACAATTATCCGTAAATTGGTTACGTTTAATGGGAGCGCTAGGTTCAAGCCATTGCTGTTGCCATTCCCAACCCCAGCGATAGGGAATTTCAGCTTGAGCTAAAATATCCCCTAATTCCGTGGCATCAATGGTAACTTGGGCATTAATGGTAAAATCTTTGAATCTGACCCCAGTAATGCGATCGCCTTTCCGCAATACTTCTAGGGGTGCATATCCAGAAATCCAATGTAGATTTTTTGGGGATTTTACCCAGTCTGACCAAATTTGCGCCCCTATGCGGGGGTCATAATTAAAAAAGCTAACCCATCCCCAGTCTAAACCAGTGGGTTGTTTTTGTCTAAGTTCTCTTAAAAAAGCACCCCATAAACCTGTCTGAAAGGCTACTAATTCGTTACCGTCTGGTGCAGCTACTCCGGCGGAGGTTAACATTCCTCCTAACCAGGAAAATTCACTGACTAAAATAGTATGAGCGCCACGACGGGCACTCTGGAGGGCGGCGGCGGTTCCCCCTGTACCTCCACCAACTACTAAAACATCTGTGTTCAATTGTTCCATGAATCCCGGCAACTGTCAATGACAAAATATATTTATAACACAATTCGGCGATTCTGAAAATAGGCGGATAATTTTAAATGCACAATATCATCAAACATAAAATCCTCAAAAACGGGTTTATTTATAAAACCGAAAACCTCTATTTTTTCCTGTTCAAAGTCTCCGGTGTTTGTTTGACCTGGCTGTTGATGCCTCTCCCAGCTTGGGGGCAGTTTTTACCACCGCCACCCATGCCGACGATTAATAATGGGTCTAATAATAATGGGTCTAGTAATTTGTCTCCTGTGTTATCTGGGGAATATATTTTAGGGTCGGGTGATAGCATAGAAATTGATATTTTTAATGTGCCGGAATATAGTGGGGAAAGAGGCCGTCATCAGGTGTCAGTAGATGGAACTTTAAACCTCCCGTTAATTGGGAGAGTGGCGGTTCAGGGAATGACGATAGAGCAAGTTTCTGACCTGCTAAAAGAACGATATGGGGAATATTTACAAAGACCACTGATCACGGTAAAATTATGGGAGAGGAGACCTGTTCAAGTGGCGATCGCCGGAGAAGTTAAAAGACCCGGTTCTTATACAGTATCGGGTAATTCCCAGCCGCAAAATATGGGGGGTGTTTCTAGTGCTGCTACAGTAACGGGGGTTTTGCGAATGGCTGGGGGAATAACTACTAGCGCCGATATTCGCCAGGTAAAAATCCGTCGTCCTGGGGTGGGAGGTGAGGAGACTATTGTTAATCTTGATTTGTGGGAACTTCTCCAAAATGGTGATCTGAGTCAAGATCTAGCCCTGAGAGATGGAGATAGGATATATATTCCGACTGTTACAAATATTAATCGCCACGAAGCGCGTCAGTTATCTAGTGCTAATTTTGCTAGTAATGCTGACGGACCGATTAATGTGGCGGTGGTGGGGGAGGTGAACCGACCGGGAACCCATATCCTTAGCATTGACACCATGGCTGCGACTGAGGGGGAAAATGTATCGGAGTTGCGAGGTATAGCTGGAGTTGATTTGGTTGGGGTGTTTACAGTCACCAGGGCTATTAAAGTGGCGGGAGGAATTACGCCGGAAGCAGATATTCGACAAATTCGGGTGCGGCGCATTAGTCGCACCGGGACGGAACAAACTGTTATAGTTGACCTATGGCAACTTCTACAAGAGGGGGATCTCCAGGAGGATATTACTTTACAGGGAGGGGATACAATTATTGTGCCTAAAGCCCAGGCTGTAGATGCTACAGTTTCTGGTAATGTGGCAACAGCTAGTTTTTCTCCGGGTATAATGCGTGTTAGTGTGGTGGGGGAGGTTCTACAGCCGGGGACAATTACGGTGCCGCCTAATAGTTCCCTAAATCAGGTGATTCTGGCGGCGGGGGGTTTGAAACGGGGTCAGGCTGACTCCAATGGGGTAGAACTAATCCGTATATCTCCGGATGGGACTGTTTCTCGAAGGGTGATCTCGGTTAATCTATCGGATGATGTGAATGAGGCTAATAATCCGGTTCTGAGAAATAACGATGTAGTTATGGTGAACCGTTCAGGGGGTGCGGCTTTTCGGGAGGGTGTGGGTACGGTTGTCAATACTTTAAGTCCGATTAATAATGTTTTGGGTTTTCTGCGGTTTATAAGTATCTTTTAGGGCGGGGATTTTCAGACTGTGAAAAACTCATTTTATAATTAGTTAGCGCACCTAAATAGTAAAGGTTAAAGTAGCATCATGAAGAAGGCTAGACGTTCTCAGTTATCGATGATTTATACTCGGAGTTCACCTAGGGGAGGGATGGAATTTTCCCCCTGGTATCCGGGAGATTTGGAAGCGAGAAATGTTGAGATAATGACGGCTAAACAGAGGGGAATATTTGGGAAAATTGCGGATCTGTTTTGTCGGCGCTGGTTGGTGGTGTTGGGTGTGGCTGCGACAACAGTAACGGGGGTTTATTGGTGGACGGTTGAACAATTACCTGAGTATAGAGGGACGTTTCAACTGTTAATAAGTTCCTCAGATGAACTGGGGGGGTTAGACGAAGCATCTCAGTTAAAAATGCTAAAAAGTCCCCAGGTGATGGCTGATATTTTGGAGAATATTCAAAGTCGCTACCCGGAAGTTGATTATCGGTTTCTATTTAATGATAACTCTGGGAGTCCCTTGGAATTGCAAATGCTAGAGGGTACTAAGATTTTAGAGGTGAGTTACCAAGATAGTGAACCGCAAAAGATTAAGTTTATTCTGGAGGCGATCGCTTCGGGATATCTGGAATATCATCGGGGGTTACAACGTCCGTCGGAAACTAGCCAAAAGCTGGAGATGATTAACCAGAAAATTAATCCCCTAGTGACCCAGGTAAATAACCTCAAACGAGAAATTGTGAATCTTCAGCAGGAACATCTGATGATTACGCCGGAAGTTACCAGTCGTCAAATAAGCGATCGCTTAGGGATGATAGAAACGGAAAGACTACAAACCCAAACCCAACTCCAAGAGGAAAATTCTCGGTATTTAACTCTACAACAACAGCTAGGACTGGACCCCCAACAGGCGATGATGGCTTCGGCTTTAACAAATTCTCCTCGCTATCAAACCCTACTACAAAAACTCTTGGCTGTGGAAACAGAGGTAGCTGTAGAGTCGGCTAGGTTTAAGGAAACATCCCCACAAATTCAATCTTTGTTAGACCAACGCAATCATTTATTACCATTACTCCAAGAAGAGGCGGTGCGGGTTTTGGGTCAAGATTTAACTACTGTAGACCCCAGTATTTTAAGCCACCAAGACTCGCTGCGAATGGGATTAATTCAGCAGATGATGGTAACAGCCCATCAGATAGAAATGCTACAGGTACGCGATCGCGTTTTACAAACAGCAGCGACCAGTTTACAAGAATACTCTCAAAGTTTACCGGAAGTCATCCGCCGCTACAGGGACTTAAATCAGGAGCTAGAAACCGCTACCACCCGACTAAATGACTTATCGGATCGCCAGGCGGAACTAGAATTAACTATAGAACCGCCTATTAGATCCTGGCAATTAATCGCCCCCCCAATGATTCCTCGCCTACCAGCCGGACAACTAGAGACGGTTTCGCCGAATATTCCCCTAAATCTGGCTTGGGGAGGATTAGCGGGTTTAGGCCTGGGAATGATTATAGCTCAATTGGTCGATCGCCTTAATAATGTGTTCCACAACAGCGAAGAAATAGCCGAGAATACTCCCATTCCCCTGTTAGGGGTAATTCCAGCCAGCGATGATGCTTTGATGCTTCCGGCTAATTCTCGCTTGACTGGGGAGAGCGATGTTTTACCAAATTTGTCGATGGTCCCCTGTTCTGTGTTTCACGAGGCTTTCCGATCACTTACGGCTAATTTACGCCAATTGGCTACGGAATCACCAATCAACTCCTGTGTGATTAGTTCCGCACGACCTGCAGATGGTAAGTCTACTGTAGCCCTAAATTTAGCGATTGGGGCGGCGGCGATGGGTCAGCGGGTGTTATTGGTAGATGCTGATTTGCGTAACCCCCGTATTCATTCGATGTTGGGGGTGTCTAATTTACAGGGTCTCAGTGATGCGATCGCTGGTAATATGGAGATCGAGAGTTTGATTAGGCGATCGCCATCGGACGAAAATCTGTTTGTTTTAACTTCTGGTCCTTTACCAGTTGACCCGACTCGAATGCTGGCTTGCGCGCGAATGCAGCAAGTTATGGCTGAACTTCGACAACAGTTTGATTTAGTTGTCTATGATACTGCTCCCCTGTTGGGTTTAGCTGACGCTAATTTGCTGGCTTCCCACACCAATGGGTTGATGATGGTGGTGGGGTTGGGAAAAACTGATCGATCAGCTTTTGGTCTGGCTATGCGAGAGTTGGAAATGGCTGGAGTCCCCATTTTGGGTATGGTTGCTAATGGCGATCGTCAGGAAACTAATTATTATTACAGTCAACGCTAAAGTTCAACTATCCGGGGAAGCTACTACTGCACAAAATGTCGTTTTTGTCAAGACCCCCAAAAATAGCCCCCGGATTTTACCCAAAAACTCGTGAATCGCAAATTTAATATTTTGGTCAGAGAATAAATTTTTGGGCGATAGAATGAGGGTTGTAGCCTCTGTTTTTGAATCAAGGCATAGTAACCCCTTGGGTGCGATTTATTTGAGGATACCACAACCCCTATAATCTCGTCAACTATTTGCGAGGGATTTTCAACAAAATCGCAACAATTCTTAACAATATTTTGCGATTCAAATTTATCTCCCCAGACAAATTAGCAAAACTTATATTATGGGCAGGATTTTGATGAGTATCTTCACGGTTGTAGACCATCATCAACGGAGGGTAAATTAACCGTAAAAGAAGCGTGATTTTTCGCTAGAATATGCGATCGCAGAGTTAAGCATCAATTGAGTAGCTTCTTCAGCAGGTAAAGGTTTAGAAAACAAATTATTATTTATTACCGTCAACCCTGAAGTTGAACTACCCGGAAAACGTCTACGCACAAAATGTCGTTTTTGTCAAGACCCCCAAAAATAGCCCCCGGATTTTACCCAAAAACTCGTGAATCGCAAATTTAATATTTTGGTCAGAGAATAAATTTTTGGGCGATAGAATGAGGGTTGTAGCCTCTGTTTTTGAATCAAGGCATAGTAACCCCTTGGGTGCGATTTATTTGAGGATACCACAACCCCTATAATCTCGTCAACTATTTGCGAGGGATTTTCAACAAAATCGCAACAATTCTTAACAATATTTTGCGATTCAAATTTATCTCCCCAGACAAATTAGCAAAACTTATATTATGGGCAGGATTTTGATGAGTATCTTCACGGTTGTAGACCATCATCAACGGAGGGTAAATTAACCGTAAAAGAAGCGTGATTTTTCGCTAGAATATGCGATCGCAGAGTTAAGCATCAATTGAGTAGCTTCTTCAGCAGGTAAAGGTTTAGAAAACAAATAACCCTGACCATAATCACAGCCAAGATGGTGCAAAAACTGCATCTGTTGTCGAGTCTCAATACCTTCGGCGGTAACTTCTAGCCCCAAGTTATGAGCGAGGGAAATAATAGCCTTGATAATTTGCTGAGGCTGATTGTATTTATCGATATAATGACTGGGTTCTTCCTGTAATCGCTGTACAAATGATTGGTCGATTTTCAAACTTTTAAGTGGTAATTGATGCAGATAACTCAAAGAGGAGTATCCCGTCCCAAAATCATCAATAGCTAGGTGAATTTTGCGTGCTTTTAGTTGTGCTAAAGCAATCAAAGCCGTCTGGAAGTTCTCAACTAACATACTTTCGGTAATTTCCAGTTTGATGCTTTTCGGGTCGCAATTAGTTCTGGCTAAGATGGCATCAATTTGTTCTATAAAATTAAGCTGATTGAGTTGCTTACCAGACAAATTGACACTGATAGTTAAGGTAGAATAAACGGATTGGGGAGACCTATCCCAGCTTTGAAGTTGTTGTTTCCAACTACTAAGCTGACGGCAGGATTCTTCCAGGACCCAAGCGCCTAAAGGAACAATTAATCCGGTCTCTTCAGCTACAGGGATAAATTCAGCAGGTGACACTAATCCTCGGCGAGGATGTATCCATCTCACCAAGGCTTCAAAACCGACTATCCTACCAGTAATTAAACAGACAATTGGCTGATAGTGAATGATAAAGTCATTTAAACTGGGGAGTTGATTAGGCATGACAGATACATCAGAGATGGCTGAGGCTAACGGGTTGGACTCTGAGCTAGAGATGTGATGGGGTGTAAGATTAAGTTGCTGATATCCAAATATGGCTTTACGCAAATCAGTTTCTAATTGCAGAAGGGCGAGGGTTTGGGTGTGCATTGATAAATCAAAAACTTCTGATCGCGCCTTTCCCTGTTCTTTAGCATGATACATAGCGATATCTGCATCTCGGAGAAAATCTTCAGGATTGTTATATAATAAACAGTGATAGTTGTCGGTGTTTGCTGATTTTTTCAAGGCGTACCCGCGACTGGGTACAATACCAATACTAGCAGTAGTAAAAATTTCATGACCTTGGATATAGAAAGGCTGGCTGAGTTCTTGATGAATTTTTCCGGCTAATTCTAAGGCTTGTTGGGGGTCGGAAATGTGATCAACCAAAATGGTAAACTCATCCCCCCCTAATCTGGCGATGGTATCCCCAGGGTTGGTAACACAGACTTCTAGGCGATGAGCAATTTCTATGAGCAAGAAATCACCGATGATATGACCTAAACTGTCGTTGACAACTTTGAAGCGATCTAGATCCAAAAATAGAACCGCAAATTGATAATTAGAGTCCTGTTTAGAACGCCGTAAGGCTTCGGAGAGTTTTTGGTTAAATAAACTGCGGTTAGGGAGTTCAGTTAAAGGGTCATAAAAGGCAGCTTGGAGTAGTTGGGCTTGGGCTTGTTTGCGATCGCTAATATCGCGGATAATGATTTGAATGGCATCACGACCATGATAATTAGTGGGAATTCCGGCAATTTCCACATCAATCATTTTGGCATCTAAGCGGATTAATTGTTGTTCAAAAAGACCCACAGATTGACGGTGTGACTCTCCGGGTAATTTTTGGTTGAGAATAACTGCGGTCTGGTCATAATCGAGAAAATCATAAATGGAACGACCGATGATATCTTCGGGTTTTTCAGCCCCGAACAATTGCCACCCGGCGCGGTTAATATAAACAATTTGCTCATCGCAGTAAATAGCAATGGTGTCGGGGGAGAGTTCTACTAACATCCGATAACGTTCTTCACTTTCTCGCAAGGCTTGTTCAGCTTCTCGTTGTCGCTGTTCAATTTCTTGGGCGGCGAGGAAGTCTCCTAAACCCTGTGCCATCAATTCAATAATTTCGCGATCTTCTGATTTAAAGGGTACAGTTCTCTGTGGTTGGTGAACAAAACTCAGTACCCCATAAATGCGATCGCCTACCCAAATGGGAGTACCGATATAAGATTCTAATGTAAGTGTCTGGTAGGCTTGGACTTGACTCCATTCCGGGTCAAGACCGGCTTGGGTTTGGGTAACGGTTTCCTGAGTGTGATATGGTTTAGCACAAAAGGTGTCGGCGATGTTCGCAGTTTGACCGATGGTAAATAAGTCGGAGTGAGGATAAACAAATTCTAAGCTATAGACTCCGGCGGAGATTTTACCAATTAAACCTGTTGACATTTGCAGCAATTCACACCCGGTCTGTAGATAGTCTTGAAACCTAGCTTCTAGGCTAGGATAAAGACGGGTAGTAATGCGATGTAGTTGTTTAAGTTTGCTGCTAAACTGCGCCAGGGCTTGGGATTTCGATAACAGGGTAACTTCCGCCTGTTTGTGATCGCTAATATCGGTTTGAATGCCTATAAAATGGGTGAGAAAGCCTTGACTGTTGTAGACGGGAGAAATTGACAATTCATTCCAAAAACTGCTACCGTCTGGGCGATAGTTTTGTAATTCAATATTACATTCTCTGCCCTGTTCAATGGCATTCCGTAACTCCGCCAAGGCTTTGGGGTCACTGTCTTTACCCTGAAGAAATCGACAATTGCGACCAATGACCTGATGGCGAGAATATCCGGTAATTTTCTCAAAGCCTGAGTTAGCAAAAATCACCCGGTTGTCTGAGTCGGTAGCATCGGTAATAATAATGCCATTGCGACTGCTGTTTATGGCTCGTTCCATCAATTGTAGCCGTTCATCAGCCCGCTGTCTCTCGATCGCCGTGGCGAGAATGTGAGCGATCGCCTCTAAAAAATGTACTTCATTTAAGGTAAAGTTATGAGGTCGGCGGGTATGTACACTCAACACCCCCCAAGGCTTGGAGTTAGCCCCTTTGGGTCCGGGAATAATCACACTCAAACCGCTGACAATTTTGTGGTTGTGTAGCAGAGGGGTTCCAGGGAAACGAGTTTCTACTCGCAGATCCTGAACGATTACGGCTTCACCCTGTTGGAGAGTGTAACCCGCCTGGGAATTAGGGGAGGCGGTAATTTGAGCAGACCCCACTAGCCCTGGTCGCCAACCGATACCCGAATGTAGTAAAAAAGCCTGATGATTGGGTAGTAATTCCAAAACCATGCAGCGACTAATTTTTAATGTTTCCTTGACCTGAGTAATCAATTTCCCGATCAGAGAGTCAAGGTCAGGGCTGGTGAGAGCAATTTGTCCAAATTTGGCGACGGCGGCTTGATAACTAGCCTCATTGTCTAGCTGCTTTTGGTTGGGGCGGCTTAGATTAGTCTTAATGTGTGAGAAAATTGTCAGAATAACCGGTTCAGGGGTTAAAGGTAGCGATCGCATAGATAGGCATACCCAACCAGTCCGCCGATCTGACAGGCGGATTTGAATTTCCACCGAGTCTATGACATTGCCTTGCTCAAACTGTTCCCGAATCTGCTGATAATGGTTAATTGATGTATAAATGAAGGATTCTTGATGTCCGATGAGATTTTCTCTTGACCCCTGCCATATTTCTAGCAAAGCTGTGTTACAATAGATAATGATGCCATCACCGTCACTCACCATGGCTGGTTGAGGTAGAGACTCGACCAGCATTGACATAATTTCTTGAGGGGTTTGTGACACTTTCTCACTCTCCGAGGAAAATTCTGTGTGATGGCGATCGCTCTGTCCCTTGGGGTCTATAAATTGATCTTGACACGCTTTTTGATGTTGGCCAGCCACTTTGGGAGTCCTGAAAATTATTGAATCAACAACCGCAACGGTAATAGCTTGTGATTACCGAGCAGATGCCCATGTAGTCTAATGCTTCCTATATTACACTATAATTTTACTATTTTTCTAGCAAATACACCTAGATAGTTAGACAAATTTACTAAATTTTAACAGATTGGGGATCAATAGCCAATCTATATAATCAAAGTTAATATACAGATAATCTGGGCGGTAATTGTAGTATAATATTAGTCTACTAGCGTTCATAAATTGTAGTGGCAGCTTCCGGTTCAGGCAAATTCTTCTCGGCAATTTGTAGGGTATTTTCAGCAGCAGAAAATCACCGAACCAAGGAGGTGATGAGAAGTGGAGGCAGCCAAAATCGGGAAATGTTGCCTAAAATACAGTTTTATGTGACTCGATATTATGTGGCTAATCTAGTTTCCAATGGAGCCCAGCGGGGAAATGAAATTATTGATGGTCAAAGCCCAAAGGGGAAACCATGAGATGGAATCAGAAGGATAATGGGTCAATTATCCTAGCCAATTTTGATGGATTCTAGGTAGCATAAAATAATCAAACGACAAGGAGAACAGAAGAATGATAGAAGCGTATCGTCAACAGGCCGCCGAACGCGCCCAACAGGGAATTCCGCCATTACCCCTAACTGCGGAGCAAACCTCAGAACTGTGCGAACTGCTGAAAAACCCACCGTCGGGGGAAAAAGAGTTTCTGATGGAACTATTGCGCGATCGCATTCCCCCCGGAGTAGATGAAGCGGCTTATGTGAAAGCGGGATTTCTGACAGCGATCGCCAAACGGGAAATCAGCAGTCCCCTCATCTGTCCCCAAGGAGCGATCGACCTACTAGGTACAATGGTAGGGGGGTATAACGTGCAATCCCTGGTAAGTTTCCTCAAGTCTTCCGACTCCAATATTGCCAGCGAAGCCGCCAACGCCCTAAGCAAAATCACCCTAGTATTTGACGCATTCAACGACATTCTAGCCCTGTCAGATATCAACCCTTACGCCAAACAAGTCCTAGACGCTTGGGCTAACGCCGCCTGGTTCATTCGCAACCCGAAAGTCCCCAAAGCCATAACCGTCACCGTCTTCAAAGTCCCTGGGGAAACCAACACCGACGACCTTTCCCCCGCCCCCCACGCCACCACCCGACCAGACATCCCCCTGCACGCCCTAGCCATGCTAGAGTCAAGGATGCCCGAAGGTATACAAACCATCGCCCAACTCAAACAAAAAGGCTATCCTGTAGCTTATGTTGGGGATGTAGTGGGGACTGGTTCATCCCGCAAATCTGCCATTAACTCAGTCCTGTGGCATATTGGGGAAGATATCCCCTTTGTACCCAACAAACGGCGGGGAGGCTATATCCTAGGTGGAAAAATCGCCCCCATTTTCTTCAACACCGCCGAAGACTCCGGCGCATTCCCGATAGAATGTGATGTCAGCAAAATAGAAACCGGGGACGTGATTACCATTCACCCCTACAAAGGCGAAATTACCAACGAAGCCGGGGAGGTTATTTCCACCTTCACCCTAAAACCGGAAACTATCCTAGACGAAGTACGCGCCGGGGGTCGAATTCCCTTGTTAATTGGTCGCAGCCTGACCGACAAAACCCGCGAAGCAATGGGACTAACCCCCAGTGAACTTTTCGCCCGTCCTGCTATGCCAGAAGATACCGGAGTTGGCTTTACCCTAGCGCAAAAAATGGTTGGGAAAGCCTGCGGACTCCCCGGAGTCCGTCCAGGTACCTCCTGCGAACCGATAATGACCACCGTAGGTTCCCAAGACACTACCGGACCAATGACGCGGGATGAATTGAAGGAATTAGCTTGTTTAGGGTTTTCTGCTGACCTGACTATGCAGAGTTTCTGTCACACCGCAGCCTATCCGAAACCTGTGGATATCAAAACCCACAAGCAACTTCCCGACTTCTTTGCTACCCGTGGCGGTGTGGCTTTGCGTCCGGGAGATGGTATCATCCACTCCTGGCTAAACCGGATGCTGTTACCCGATACGGTGGGGACTGGTGGCGATTCTCATACCCGTTTCCCCTTGGGTATTTCTTTCCCGGCTGGTTCGGGTTTGGTGGCTTTTGCGGCGGCTTTGGGGGCGATGCCTTTGGATATGCCAGAATCGGTTTTGGTGCGCTTTAAGGGGCAATTACAGCCGGGTGTGACGTTGCGGGATATTGTTAATGCTATTCCCTGGGTGGCGATGCAGCAAGGTAAGCTGACCACAGGTAAGGAGAATAAGCAAAATGTCTTCAATGGCCGGATTATGGAGATGGAAGGTCTACCTGATTTGAAGGTGGAACAGGCTTTTGAGTTGACTGATGCTACTGCGGAACGTTCCTGTGCTGGCTGTACGATTAAGCTGGGAACTGAGACTATTTCTGAGTATTTGCGATCGAATGTTGCGCTAATGCGGAATATGATTGCTCGTGGATATCAGGATGCTCGGACTTTAACCCGTCGGATTGCTAAAATGGAACAATGGTTAGCTAATCCTGAGTTGATGGAAGCTGACCCAGATGCTGAGTATGCGGATATTCTTGAGGTCAATTTGGATGAGATCGTTGAACCTATTGTGGCGGCACCTAATGACCCTGATAATGTGAAACTGATGTCTGAGTGTGCGGGTGACAAAATCGATGAGGTGTTTATCGGTTCTTGTATGACTAATATCGGACATTATCGCGCTGCTGCTAAGGTGTTAGAAGGTGCGGGTCCGGTGAAGGTGCGTCTGTGGATTTGTCCGCCTACTCGTATGGATGAACAACAGCTTCGGGAAGAGGGGGTTTATGGTACTTTTGCGGCTGCTGGGGCGCGGACGGAAATGCCTGGATGTTCTCTATGTATGGGAAATCAAGCACGGGTGGAAGATAATACGACGGTATTTTCTACTTCGACTCGCAACTTTAATAACCGTATGGGTAAGGGGGCTCAGGTTTATCTGGGTTCGGCTGAATTGGCGGCGGTTTGTGCGCTGTTGGGTCGCATTCCTACGGTTGAGGAATATATGGAGATTATCACCCAGAAAATCGACCCGTTTGCGGGGGATCTTTACCGCTATTTGAATTTTGATCAAATTGCTGGGTTTGAAGATGAGGGTCGGGTGATTCCTATTGAGCAAATGCCGAAAATTGAGGATGTTTTGGGTATCCCGGCTGGTGCATTAAGCAACTAGCTTATCTAATGGTGGGGAGGCGATCGCGCCTTCCCGGCTTTGGTGTAGAATGGTGGGGAGGCGATCGCGCCTTCCCTGCACAGTGATAAAGAAAGACGATGCCAGCGAAGGATCTTTACCATGATGCTGTCAAAAATGCACGGATAAAGGACGGGTAGACGATTACTTTCGACCCATATTTCATCAAGTATGCAGAAGTCAAATTGATGGCAGATTTAGCTGGCAAAAAATCGATTTCCGCGACGAAAGGAGGGCGACAGATCGTCATCGAAGTGAAAAGTTTTATCGGGCGTTCTCCGATGGGCGAATTTGAGACGGCATTGGGTCAATATTTGATTTATCAAACTTTTCTTTCTGTCACCCATCCTGGAAGTCCCGTTTACTTGGCAGTTGGTAAAAGCATTTATGAAAAATTTTTTAAGCAGGTTGCGATCGAACTAATTTTGCAAAAATTTCAAGTTTTAATGTTAGTTGTTGATATTAAAAATGAGGAGATTGTAGAATGGATAAATTAGCCCATTATCAAAATATCATCAAAGACGTTCTGAGTCAATATGATAAGCTATCATCCCAAATCCCCGATCCAGACATCGATGAAATCCTGATATTTGACGATGAAAGAAGTCAATATCTTTGGTTTAATGTAGGTTGGAAAAATAATCGGCGAGTGAATGCGGCTTCTGTGTATGTTCGGATCAAAAATGAGAAAATTTATATTGAGGAGGATTGGACGGAGGAGGGCATTGCAACTGAGTTGTTGAGGGAGGGTGTACCGAAGGAGGATATCGTGTTGGCGTTTCACGATCCGGAGACTCGCAAGTTGACCGAGTTTGCTGTAGCTTGAAATGCCAGCAATTAAGGATATTTTCTGATATATTTGTTTCAGTGCAAGGGAGTTGCGTAAAATAGAAGAAAATGTACAAGACAACCGATAGATTTTATGGGGGTTTTTACATGAATACTTCGGCGGTGAAAGATGTCTCGTTTGATGAGGATTCGATAAAAGTCTTTTTGATGGATGGCCGTGCAATTTCCGTCCCTTTAGTTTGGTATCCTAAGCTATACCATGCCACGCCAGAACAGCGAGATGCTTGGGAGATTTGCGGCGGTGGATATGGTTTGCATTGGGAAGAAATTGATGAAGATTTGAGTACAGAAGGGATGCTGCGGGGCGCTCCTGCGCCCAGGGTCAGAAAATCAACTAAGGTCTCGGCATCAAAATTTGGTTAAAAAGAAATGGAAATTACAGAGATTACTCGTCGCGATATTGTTGAAAACGTTGATTGGGAACAATATTCTTGGCACGGCAGATTACCTGAAATAGACTTCTTGAACCGGCTTTATACCCTCGAAAATTTACCCTCAACAGATTCTCGTTTTGAGAATGCACAAAGTGATATTTGGCAGCATCGTATAAACAATGATGATTGGGAAAATGACTGGATATTCTACGATGATCGTTTCAGGCTAAATGATTATCAGGATAGCAGTTATTTCCTAAACTTCTTGTGTGAAACCTTGCATCCCATCGTCAGACATTTTGATGAAGTTCAAAAAATCCTTGAAATTTACAATAAATATTTGATGCTTGATGGATGCAAGCTACTCCCACAAGAATATATATCAAGCCGACCAATTTTTCAATATATTCCGTGTGAAAAGTCCAGCATAATTCCGGCATCTCTAAAATTAGAATACCAGATAGATGAGTTAATTAGAGTCGTAGCTATAACGTTTGCAAACGAGGGCGATACGGACATTGTTGCCATTCTTGTAGATTCTGATCCATATATCGAACTCAACAATAAATCACAAGAAAAAATTCTCAAGCTAGAAGTCCCGCTATACATATATGGAAAATTTAAAGAACGTTCTAATATAGGTGATTATGAATCAAAAATACACGTTGTCGTCAAGGATATTGTCAATCGGACTTTTAATGAGAATGTTAATGGTGTAACAATTACACCAAAGCTTGAGAGCAAACCCGAATGGAGAAAAGATGCTTGGCAATGGTTATTTGGTGAATCCGGTAAAATCAACAATCAAGGTCGCGTCAGGTCAGACAACATAGCTTCGCGAAAATGTGATGGTCTTTTATTTCGTTCTCCTCCTGAGATCAATTTATATAAAGCATTACAAACCCAAGAAATTACCTTTGCTCCTCTACCAGTGTTTGTTCGAGGAGGTTGTAATAGAAAAAGAATTGAACCTGATTTCGTTATTGTTCGAGAAGGTGTTTTTATGATTGTTGAAGTAGATGGAGATACTTTCCACACAGAGTCACCAGCAAAAGCTCATGAAAGAACTGAGATGCTTCATGGAGAAGGAGTTTATGTTGAAAGGGTTCAAGCAAAAGACTGTATGACAGAGGAAAAAGCGATTGCTTGTGCCGAAAAGATTTTACAGAGATTGAAACAAATAAAACGTAGTCGATGATAGCATCATTTAACCACTTCATGGCCAATGGTTAGATTGATCGGGAAAATTTTGTGATCGCTTTTTCAACCCGTTTAATTTTTGATACGATCGCACCCCCGAAACCAACAGCCCAGAAGTGCGATCGCCCCCCCGAAACCAACAGCCCAGAAGTGCGATCGCACCCCCGAAACCAACAGCCCAGAAGTGCGATCGCCCAATCTTTCAGGCTATAATAAACTTGATTAAGTCACCAGAATTATGATACCATCGCCATCCCATATCAAACAGCTTTACGATCGAGACTATCTCCAATGGCTGGAAGTGACGATCGCCCAGTTGCGATCGCGCCACTATAATGACGTAGATTGGGACAATTTAATCGAGGAAATCGAAGACATGGGACGGCGGGAACGCCACAGCCTTGAGAATAATTTGGTGGTGGTATTGCTGCATTTACTCAAGTGGGAATTTCAACCGAAATGGCGAACCGGAAGCTGGGAGGGGAGTATTATCGAACACCGTCGGCGTATCCGTCGGGCGTTAAAATCCTCTCCGAGTTGGCAGAATTATCTCGCCAGTGTCGTGGACGAATGTTATGCCAGTGCGCGAAAACAAGCGAGGGCGGAAACTCAGTTACCATTGGAGGTGTTTCCGGCGGCGTGTCCCTACGCGATCGCGGATATTTTAAAGGATGATTTTTTGCCGGGAGAGGATGAGAACGGGAGATAAAGATTGGCGATCGCACTCAAAACAACCATTATATCATCCAAAAAAATGATCGAATCAGAAATTCTGAAAAAAATACAAGGTACATCGATAGAAGAGCGTATCCTGATTATTGAAGCCATTTTGAAAACGGTCAAAAAGGATATGCGATCGCGACAGCCTTCCTGCCAAGATCAACCCCTGCATGGGAAGGTGATTCACTATGACGATCCCTACCAACCCGTCGCAGCAGATGACTGGGAAGCATTGCTATGATCGTTCTAGACACTCATATCTGGATTTGGTGGGTGGATGAAAACCCCAAGTTATCTCCCCAAAACCAGGAGAGCATTCAAACCCATCAAAAAAGTGGTCTGGGGATCAGCATCATTTCTTGTTGGGAGGTTGCTCAATTAGTCGAGAAAAACCGATTGAGTTTTAGTTGTTCTGTCGATGAATGGCTAGAACTTGCTTTAAGCTATCCGGGAGTTCAAATTTTAGAACTGAGCCTTCCAATTATACTTCAATCAAGTCAATTGTCTGGATTTCATTCGGATCCTGCCGATCAAATTATCGTTGCCACAGCCAAAGTTTATGACACATTCTTACTCACTCAAGATCAAAAAATATTGAATTATTCTGAAGTCAAAACTTACACAAAGGGCGATCGAACTTCCGAAACTCAGAATCAACCTTAAACCCCGTATCGGCGATCATCGGATATGACGTTATCGAAACAGCAATTGACAACACTTTACTGCGAAGATTACGTCCTCTGGATTGAGGAGACATTGGAACAATTGCGCGATCGCAATTATGACCAAGTGGACTGGGAAAACTTGCTCGAAGAAATTGAGGATATGAGTAAGCGGGAACGCAGCAGTCTTCGCAGCAATTTGGCGATGACGCTATTGCACTTACTCAAGTGGGAATTTCAACCGGAGTTGCGGACGGGAAGTTGGGCGGGAAGTATCACCGAACATCGCACGCGAATTTTAGATATTTTGGAAGATTCGCCGAGTTTGAAGAATTACTTACCGGAGGCGATTTTGTGGGCGTATCCCCGGACACGACGACAGGGGAAGGACGAGACGGGGTTGCCGTTGGAGGTATTGCCGGCGGAGTGTCCCTACGCGATCGCGGATATTTTAAATGATGATTTTTTGCCGGGAGAGGATGAGAACGGGAGATAAAGATTGGCGATCGCACCCCCGAAACCAACAGCCCAGAAGTGCGATCGCACCATCTTTCCCGCTATAATTGGGATAATCTAGTCTGTGCATGAGCCGGGGAGAAGCGGAAATTTGATTATTCTCTGTACTCATAACGATGGCGGGGTGGGAAAAACCACGTTAGCCGTCCATATAGCGGGTGTCTTACTCAGTCGGGGATATAGCGTCCTTCTCGTTGATTGTGATGATCAAGCAGACCTTTGGCAATTCTTCACCAAAGGTAAAATACCCACACAGTCCAAAGATTCAGAAGACCTAGAAAATAGTAAACTGATTTGGGATAAAGATAAAGGGTCACTCAAAGGAAAAGCTAATCCTGCTTATTTCGATCATGTCGTTTTAGATATTGATACCCCTCTTCAAAATACAGTTCAGGTGATACTGTGAAACGATCCAGATTTAATTTTGGTTCCCATCAATAAGTCTCAAAAAAAGAAGGCTCTGCGTAATCTTCCGAGAACTCTAAAAGTGATCTCGAAACTCGAATCTAAAATCGGGTTTAACCCCAAAGTTATTATTGTACCTTTAGGTATACCAGCCGAATCAGTTGAGGATGTTGTATCCCGAATACCATCTGACGAAAAACCTCGAAACTGTCGAACTGCTTCCCAGATGCCAGATTTGCAAGATGAAATTCAAGATGCAATTTATGAAGAGTATCAATATATTTGGGATGATGAACAGCATCAAGAATTATACTCTTATTTTGCTGAGTTTATAGAGGATTAATTGTAGGAAAAATAGGAGCCAATACAATGGTTAAAAAAGATTCATCAAGCACGAGGATAGAAGATGAGGCGATCGCCCAAGGTATTCACAACTTTGAGCGCCTAAAAAACCAGGAAAATCACAGCATAAAATATCAGTTAACCGAATCAGAAATTAACAAAATAGTCGCGCTCTCCAAAGCGCTGAGGACTGGAACTCAACAGTTGCCAGATTGGGCGATCAGCTATATTCATTTTGTCAATCAGCAAATCCAAGCAGAACAAACACAATCCCAAAAAGACTTGGCAGAAAATTGGACAAAATGGAAACAAAAACAAATCCAAAACTATCGACATGATTTGAAGATTCAACAAGACAGGATCAGTCATCCAGCCCAACAGAGCAGATATCATCGATCGCTCGAACTAAATACAGAAATATCTGATAAACTGGAAGCATTGGGCATGAAAGAAAATATCGATGAATGTATTTTTCTGGGAATCAGTTTAATGTATGAAAATTTAATCCTAGGTGCAACTTTGCCGATTGTCAAGGACAAACAAGTTTAGGGATATGGATTATTTGGAAATAGGTGCTTTAGTTAATGGCATCATTGCTTCATCAGAAGCAGTCAAGCAAGACTTGGGGCGGCGTTTTGCTGCTCACCTCGGTTTGCATCCCGGTTCCCCAGGAAAGGATGGCGGAATTGATGGTTATGGGGTACTTGGTAACAAAAAAATATATTTTCAATGCAAACTTTATCGCATTCCTTTAGATGCTTCATTTACTGCGGATTTTTGTGGTAATTTGGTGATTCACAATGCAGATATTGGCATCATGTTATCGGGAGTTGGCTACACCCAAGGATATTCGGATCGTTTACAAGCATTTCACGATAATTTTCCGGGAAACATTCCAACTCACTTATTGAAACTCGAAGATATTTTTGCCGAAACTCCGGCTTGGAAAAAGGCTCAATTTGAGTTGCCAGAACTTCGAGATTTGAGCAATGGGGAATGGTCTAAAATTAGATGATATCTGCCTAGAAGGGTGAAACTCAACTCGGGTAACAAGGATCATGATACGATCGCCCCCCCGAAACCAACAGCCCAGAAGTGCGATCGCGGATTTTCCTACACTCTTTGGACTGGCGAGGAGTTGAACACCAAAATAAACGAAGCCTGGGGAATCAGGCGTTTCAAGCATTGCTGGTATGATATGCGATCGCCCTTCAAAAGAAAGCCTTACTTATCAGGAATTGAGCATACCATTTTGCATAGCCAGGATAACAGCCTGGGTGCGATCGCGCACATCCAACTTTTGCAGGATAGCGTGGACATGGACTCTGACGGTACCAGGTGAGATATAAAGGGCATCGGCAATTTCCTGGTTACTTTGGCTCTTAGCCATCAGAGCGAGAATTTCTTGCTCACGCTTTGTCAGAGGTGGCAGGTCAGAGGCGGTATTGTTAGACTCAGGACTCGAATCGGAGATCTCGAAAGCCGCTTGAATTTCTTTAGAGGCGATCGCATCCCACCAGGTAGCGCCGGCAGCGACCGAGCGAATTGCCAGGACTAAAAGCGTCTACATAGCCTACAACCCCTATTCTACGGTTACTTAGGTGTTACTCAAAACCATAACAGAGTAACAAGTGAGTAAAAAATGAGTAACGCTACTGA